>JAJRTU010000056.1 GCA_024278135.1 Gammaproteobacteria bacterium | reverse complement strand
GATCATAAGGGCAATTATAAATTTGCCATTGGCAGCGAAGGAACTGAACCCGGACAATTCCGGGGGCCGGTGGGGATTGGCAAGGGCTCTGATGGTAATATCTATGTCGCCGATACGGGCAATCACCGGGTACAGGTGTTCGACGCAAGTGGCAGGTATATCAATGGCTTTCAGATCAGGAGTGGCGATAAGCTGGTACGGCCCATTGACGTCGCTGTCAGCCCGGATGCTGAAGAAATATACGTGACCGGAAATAACAACCATAAGGTCATGGTATTCTCGACCGAGGGTCGGCTACTGCGACAATGGGGCGGCAGTGGTTTGAATCACGGTGAGTTTCGCTATCCCGGAACCGTAGCTTTGCTGCAGGATGCGAGGATCGCGGTGGTGGATATTTTAAACACCCGGGTACAGATATTCGAAGTGACGGGAGACTTTTCCATTGAAGTCGGTGAGTGGGGTGTATTGCCGGGACAGCTGTTCCGGCCCAAGGGCATCGCGGTAGACAGCCGCGGTGATTTGTATGTTTCCGACAGCTACATGAATCTGATACAGGTATTCACGGATACGGGCGTATTCAAACATGTTCTCAAGATTGCCGATGCATCCGGTTCCATGGAAACGCCAGCGGGACTGGCCATTGGTGCTGACAATCGTCTGTACGTGGCGGAGATGTTGAAAAACAGGGTGTCGGTTTTCGCTTTGGATCAGTGAATGGTTTTGTTATCGGCTCCCGTCCGTCTGTCGGTGAAAACCATACTGCTCGGTTTTGTGCTGCTGTGCTTTTTGGCGGGCTATGCACAGTATGCGGAGGCAGCGCGGAAACCTTCGGCAAAGCGTGAATGTGCCACTTGCCACATTATGTGGCTGACGGATTTTAAACGCGCCGACGTAAAGACGCTGATTCCCTACGATCCCACGCCACAGACGGAAGTGGGTAAGACGGAAGTCGCGAGTACTCAACGTATCTGTTTTTCCTGTCACGATGGCTTCGTACTCGATTCCCGGTTCATGTGGAAACAAGGCGGTCATGCCCATCCGGTCGGCGTGAAGCCGTCCGACAAGGTCCATATTCCGCTGGTGGAAGGGAAAGAACTGTTTCCCCTGAACGATGATGGCAAGATGTACTGTGGCAGTTGTCACACAGCCCATGGCGTAGACTGGGATCAATCAAAAACTGCTGTCTTTATGCGCGTGAGTAACGAGAACGGTCAATTATGTCTGGCCTGCCACGAAGAAAAAGGAGATGGCCCGGAAAAAGGACGTCATCCTGTATTTGAGAAACTGGACAAGATACCGCAGCGCCTGATGGAAGCGGGGGCCAGGTTCGGAGCGGATAAGGAAGTACTGTGTCAGAGCTGTCACCGTCCGCACGGTGCCGCCGGGGAAAAGATGTTGCTGTTGAACAACGACAGTTCACAGTTATGTGGCACCTGCCATACGGATCAGTATCAGCCGGATCGGGAAGCCGCCGGTCATGGGGGCACGCATCCTGTCAACCTGCGACCTGAGCGGGCTCGTATCCCCGAAACGTTCAAGCAACAAGGCGCTAAATTCGGCAAGACCGGCGAGCTTATTTGTCAGACATGCCACGTCACCCATGAGGCCGCTGCGGGGACGCCTATTCTGGTCATGGAGAACAAAGATTCCGCCCTTTGTCAGTCCTGTCACAAGGCACAAAAAACAGTCGCTGACAGCCAGCACGATATGAGGCTGGTCGATGCTGCGAATAAAAACGTGCGTAAAGATGCCGTTGGTGAGGCAGGTGTCTGCAGCGCCTGTCACCTGGCCCATAAAGGTACAGGGCCGAAGATGTGGGCTCGGCCCCCCGGTGATGGAGATGATGCGATGGCGGGTTTGTGTTTGAGTTGTCACCGGAACCGGGGTCTGGCAAGTAAAGCACAGGTAGGCCGGCACAGCCACCCGGTCGGCGTGATCAATGCCGGTGCGGGGCAGGGTGTCGATCTGCCTACTTTCAGTCCTGCGGGAGTCAGGCAAAGCGATGGCCGCAAAGGTCTGGTGAGTTGTGCCAGTTGCCACAATCCTCATCGCTGGGACCCGGAGAATGCCAGGCTCCGATCCAGACCCGGCACCAAAGGCAATGCCTCAAATCGGTTTTTGCGCAAGACTAATGATGGTGAATCGAGTTTATGTCGAACCTGTCATCGACGCCAGGCCCAGGTCAGAACCAGCAAACACAATCTCAAGTTAACCGCGCCGGATGAGCGAAACAGCCGCAATCAGGCTTTGCGGGAATCCGGTATCTGTGGTGCCTGTCATTTGGTGCACAATGCCGTCGGTCCCTTTATATGGGCGCGGAAATTAAAGCCCGGCAGCGGCAGCAGGGCCTCGGCGATTTGTACGGATTGTCATAGTGACGGTGGACTGGCCGAAGACAAGGGTATCGGTCGCCACAGCCATCCGGTCAACGTCGATATCAAGCTGCTCGGGATCAAGGTGAGTGAGGGGCTATGGCGCAGCGATGTTGCCCGGCCGGCCACTCAGTCAGCCCTGCAGCCGCTGCCGCTTTACGACAAGCGCGGGGAGCATACCCGGGGAAGCGGTCAGGTCGAATGTGGCAGTTGCCACGATCCGCATGTCTGGTCGGCGGTTCGGGGTCGTAAACCGGTGAAAGACATTGCCGGGACGGAGGGTGGTGCAGACAACAGTTTTCTGCGCATTGCCGATAAGGGGAAAAGCGCCTTGTGCGTCAATTGTCATGTGAATAAACAGGCGGTGGCGCAATCCAAACACAATCTGCCCCTGTATCTTGCCCAGGTCGAAGCGAAAGAGGGGAAGAGTCGCAAGGCGGCGCTGAAAGGGGATAAGGATGTTCAGACTCAGGAAAAATCTGTCAGTGTCTGCGGCACTTGCCACATGCCCCATAATGCCAAAGGTATCAAACTGTGGGCGCGCGATACGGGTCCGGGCAAGAACGCTATCGAGGTGCTGTGCAAGGATTGCCACCGACGGGGAGGCAGCGCTGAGAAGAAACTGGCGGGCAACTACAATCACCCGATCGGCGTTGAACTGAAGACTGCAATGGCGCCGGAGGGGTTGCCCACGTTTGCCAAAGACGGTCAGAAGCTGGAGCACGGCGGGCAACTGGATTGTGCGAGTTGTCATGATCCCCATCTCTGGACGGCAGGTGACACTGTGGGTGGTGCCGTTGGGGATCTCACTGTAGATGGAGACGGTCACAACAGTTTCCTGCGCTTGCCGGCGGCCCCGAGCAGCCAACTCTGTGTGGAATGCCATCAGGATCAGCGTTGGGTGTTTAAAACGGATCACGATCTGTCGATTACAGCGCCTTACGCCCGCAACCGCCATGGCCAGACCGTCGCCGAGTCCGGTGTTTGCGGGCAGTGCCACACTCCTCACAGCGGTATTGACTCGCCACTGCTGTGGGCCAGGTATTGGGATGATGAAGCGACCAATCCCGCAGAGAAACGTTGCCGGAGTTGTCATCGAGATGCGGAAATAGCGGACAAAAAGCAGCCGGCCGCCAGCCGCCATCCGGACAAGGTAAGAGTCTGGTCAAAAGCCCTGAGAGCCACGCTGCGGGGAGCGCAGACGCCCGATATGCCTGTCTACAGTAAGGCAGGCAATCCGGCTGTCGTCGGGGCGATTACCTGTGCCACCTGCCATAATCCCCATCAGTGGGATCCCAGCCGAGAGAGCGTGGGGCCTGGCAGCAATATTGAAGGTGATCTGAAAACGAGTTTTCTGCGTAATCGCCGGACCGGGTTATTCACCTGTGCCGACTGTCACGGGGTCGATTCCTTGTTTCGCTACAAGTATTTCCACAGTAAATCCACACACAGGAAATAATACATTTCCGGCCAGGTGCCGCCGGACTTGTCCCTTTCATGGCAGTGACCCTCCGGAAAAAGAGATACCTTGTGGCGTACTCAGGAAGCCGGCCTGCAGGCTTGAGAAACAGGTGGTTTTGCTGAAGATCCGTATTGCCGAAGCCGGATCATTGCAGAACAGATTTCAGTGACGCCGGAACAGTTGGGCCTGTCAACTGAAATAGTTTGCAATCCCGGCTATTGATACTCCACCTTGCTGGTGAACATGTAACCGACAGCGCGGATGGTTTTGATGATGGTGGGATTGTGGATATCCTGGCAAAGTTTTTTGCGTATCTTTCCCACCAACACATCGATACTCCGGTCAGTAGGCACCCAGTCACGCCCCGCCATAAGATCCAGGATGTGATCCCGGCTGATGGCGCGATGGGCATTGAGTACAAGTACGGAAAGCAGTTGAAATTCATAGCTGGTCAGGTGAACATTCTCGCCTTCCGGAGAGATAAGCTCGTGCGCAGTGAGATTCAGTGTCCAGCCTTCAAAACAGGCTATTGAATATTTTTCTTCAGGTTTTAGTTTTGGATATTGTGCAAGGCGCCTTTTACTCAGGCTGCGGATCCTGGCAAGCAGTTCGCGATTATCGAACGGTTTGGTCATGTAATCATCAGCACCCACTTCGAGCCCTATGATTTTATCAACCTGCTCTTTTTTGGAGGTCAGCATAATGATGCCGACATCAGAACTTGTACGCAGCTCCCGTGCCAGGTCAAGCCCGTCATCATTGGGTAAAATTAAATCGAGGATAACGAGATCAGGAGGATTTCGTTTGAATATTTGCCGCATTTTCTCACCATCGGTGGCCGTGCTTACTTTGTAACCTTCCTTGCTCAGGTAATTATTGAGGAGCCGGCATATCCGTATATCGTCGTCGACAACAAGAATATGTAAAGATTTAACAGCGGTGTTTGCCATAGATAATCACAGTTACTCAGAAAGGCTGCTATGCAGCACACTTGTTATTTATTTATACTATCGAAGTACAGCTGTGCTGGAAGTATACATTCAGAATACATAAGAATGTAGTACGAACTCTTCAGTATTTGTCAGACTACCGCTTTCAGGGCCTGCTTTACAAAAAATTACAAAGATGAAACTGATTGGTTACATTAATTTGCTATATCTATCCTTGTAAGGCTTAACTTTTACAAGGGGTTGGTCGATTAGGTACTCACCTCTAATAAACCGGTTTTCCAGGTGTTTGGAGAGCAGTTTGCGAAATATAAGAAAAAACTTGAGAATTTCAGGAACGGTTCATTTGAGAATGGCGGTTGTGTTTTTCTGGAAATCGATCTTGTTGAATGTTATGGATAAATTATGAATATGCGGATTAGATTCATTTTGTGGCTGGCGAAAACACAGAAGGATGATGTCATGTGGAAGAGCGGAGTACCCCGTCTCGCTGTCCGCATGGTCGCTCTGGTTTTCCTTTGTCTCCCCGGCATCGCCTGGGCCGGGATGGTGGGCTCGGCACATGATTTTTCCGCTTCCGGATGGTCAGGTGGCGAGATATGTGTCGCCTGTCATACACCGCACAACTCTGACACGACCATAGCAGAGGCTCCGCTCTGGAATCATGAGTTAACCAACGCGACCTTCACCGTCTACAACAGCCCGACGATGGATGTGCTTCCTCAGCAACCACGTGGGCCGACAAAGCTCTGCCTGTCCTGTCATGACGGTACAATCGCGATTGACAGTTTCGGCGGGACGACCGGGGCGACGTTTATCAGCGGCGTGGCGAACCTGGGCAACGACCTGTCTGATGATCACCCCGTCAGCGTGGAGTGGATTCATCAAACCGTAGACACATCACCTTTCTGTGCCAACTGCCATTTTGGTCCGCCCCGCGAGCTGGTCTTCTTCAGACCGGGCGGCAGCGGTCCGATCTGGATTGAATGCGCCACCTGTCATGATGTGCATGATGCGGCGAACATACCCAAGCTGCTGCGCAGGACGATGGCCGGTTCCGAGCTTTGTAAGACCTGTCATGAAAAGTAGCAGAACAGCGAATGTGTTGATGTCGGGATAGGAGTAGCGTCGGGATCCGCCTGCCTATGAGGGATAAGTGACAGGTATTGCGCAAGGCCGTCCAGTCGGTCTGTTTCTACATCAGTCCGGGAGCAATTTCATCAGCACTCACAATCCATATGCAAGCCGCATCCAGCACGCCGCGAGTGCCGGGGACCGCCATGGCTGCAGATTGAAATCACAGCCTATAAGCAGGGTCGTTGTAGCCTCTGTCGCTCAAGCCCTTTATACTCTGCCGGACGATTGAAAAACTTGAGGTGCTTGTCAGACAGAAGAAAGTTATTACCAGTATGAAGCAAGGTAGCCGATCTTTTACTCGTTACGCCAGGCTCTTGTTATGCGTCCACGCGAGGGTAAATTTATTCGGGAAGATGCTGTGTTTGCCAGCAAAAATATTTTGACTAACTGAATATGGTGTTTACAACGACCAGTCATTTTAAAGTCATCACTGCCAGTGTTGTCACCGCTGTTACCGTTCTGGTATTTGATCTTTTCTGCCCCTTAAGCGTCGCGAGCGGCGTACTTTATGTTGCTCTGGTGCTCATCGGCCTGTGGTCTCCATGGCGTCATTATGTTTATCTGATGGCGGCACTGGGTTCGTTTCTGGTCGTGGCAGGACATTATTTTTCCCCCGAAGGGGGTGCCCATTGGGTCGATGCCGTCAATCGTATTCTGGCCTTGTTTGCCATCTGGATCACCGCTTTTCTCGGTATCCGCATACACAAAAGCGAAGGAAACCTTCGCGCAATAGTGGATACGGCCGCAGAAGGTATCGTTACGATCAGTGCAGACGGTCTTATCATCTCGTTCAACAAAACCGCCGAAAAAATCTTTTCTTATGCTGCGGAGGAAGTGATTGGAAAGAATATCTCCTGCCTGATGCCCTCTCCTGTCAGTGAAAACCATGACAGTTACATCGCTGAATATCTGGAGCATGGTGTGGCGAAGATTATTGGCAACAGCCGTGAAGTACTGGGAAAGCGCAAGGATGGCACGGTGTTTCCCATGAACCTTGCGGTAAGCGAGGCGCAACACGGGAAGCAGCGAACCTTTACCGGCATTTTGCGGGATATCAGTGCGCGCAAGGAAGCGGAAGGACAATTGCGCAAATTCTCAAGAATTGCCGAGCAGATCCCGGCCTCAATTATCATTACCGATACTCAGGGTAATATCGAATATACCAATGCGAAATTCACTGAGGTGAGTGGTTATACAGCAGCCGAAGTCATGGGCAAAAATCCCAGTATTCTGAAATCAGGTGAGCAAACTGACAGCGAGTATAAAAAGTTGTGGGAAACCATCGCCGAAGGAAAGGAATGGAAGGGGGAACTGCATAACAGGAAAAAAAACGGGGAGTTCTACTGGGAATCCGTTTCTATTTCGCCCTTGCGAGATCCTGAAGGAAATATTACCAACTATCTTGCCGTCAAAGAGGATATTACCGAGCGCAAGCTGACTGAAGATGCATTGCGGGAAAGTACTGAGTTGTTGACCACTATCATTCAGTCAGAACCCGAATGCGTCAACAGGATGAGTGAAGAGGGTATATTGCTGGATATGAATCCTGCCGGACTGAGTATGATTGGAGCTGATTCACAGGAACAGGTGCAGGGTATGTCGTTTTACGATCTTATCGTACCGGAATACCGACAGGCCTTTGAGGAGTTGAACAAAAAAGTATTTACAGGTGAGTCAGGAACGCTGGAATTTGAAATAACCGGGTTACAGAACAATCGACGAACGCTTGAAACCCATTCAGTGCCATTATTTGACGTGGAGGGCAGGGTCACAGCCCATCTCGGGTTGATTCATGATATTACCGAGCGTCTGGAGAAAGAACGGCAGCTCGCCCATGCGATGAAGATGGAAGTTTTCGGGCGCCTGACCGGCAGCATTTCGCATGACTTTAATAATTTGTTGACCATCGTCCTGGGTAATTTACAACTGATCCGGGAAGAAGTCGGCTCGAGCAAAGAAGATATTACAGAACTGATTGATGATGCCGTTTCCGCTTCCCGCGATGGCGCGGAACTGGTCGAAAGGATGCTGGCCTTCTCAAGGAAACAGGTACAGGAGCTTCGGGATGTCAATATTAACAAGGTTATTGATAACCTGATCCGCCTGACCAAACGTGTGCTCAGTGAAAATATCGATCTTAAGGTCGAACTCTCCCGGCAGGCCCTCTG
>JAJRTU010000055.1 GCA_024278135.1 Gammaproteobacteria bacterium | reverse complement strand
TACTAGCGTAACAGGGTCTGTAAGGTCTTGAAGTGCTCATTTTTGGCGTCGCGCATCCATTCAAACAAAACCGATTCGGCATCAAGAATGGTGACGCCCGTGTTGCGTAATCGTAACAGTGCCGTCTCATAACTTTCCCGATGACGGGAGCAAATAGCATCAGCGACAACAAAGACCTGATATCCGTCATTGCCAAGCTCGGTAGCTGTTTGCATGACACAAATATGGGCCTCCATCCCGGCCAGAATGATCTGTTTGCGGCCACTTGCCTTCAGATCGGCATTAAAGTTTTCTGCGCCGGTGCAGGCAAAGCTTGTTTTTTCATATCTGAATGATCCCTCCGGCAGCAGATTGGCAATTTCCTCTTCCAGATTTCCCAGTCCTTTAGGATATTGTTCCGTAGCAAATACCGGAATATCCATCAGTCCGGCAGCGTTCAGCAGCAAGCCCATATTTCTTTGCAATCTTGCCAGCACCTTGGCCGGCATAATGGCTGTCAGATGTGTTTGTACATCAATTATCAGCAAGGCTGAACTGTCTCGTTCGCACAGCATACTTGTATTCTTATTGCTCATGAAAGGTTCCTCAATATTGATTTAGTAATATCTTGAAAAAAGTGATTTCTTTCAAGATACGGCTGGGATCTTTTCAAGGAGTACTCAGCGGGGACGCTCCAACAGCGTGTTTACTTCATCCACTGGCTTACCTGCGCCAAATCAGTGGTGGAGAGTACACCGGCAGCCCGTTTAAGCTTGAGCGTGTTCAGTATGTAGTCGTACCTGGAACGAGAGTGATTCCGCCGGGCCCGAAATGTAGAACGTTCCGTCGCCACCACGTCAACAGCCGTGCGGGTGCCTACTTCAAAACCGGCCTGGGTGGATAACAGGGCCGTTTCACTGGAGATAACGGCCTGCTTCAGGGCTTTAACCTGTGATATACCCGATATCACGCCAAGATAGGCCTGTCGAGTCAGCAGTTGCGCCTGTCTGCGGGCTTGTTCCAGGCGTTGTAACTGTTCGTCCAGTCTTTGATGCGCCTCTCTCGCCCTGGAACTGACAAAACCGCCCTGGAAAAGAGGAACATTCAACTGTAGTCCCACGGAAGTTGCACGAATTGAGGTTGAGCCGAAGCGCCCCCCGCTCTTGTCGTAGCCGTGCCGTGCGAACAGGTCCAGCGTCGGCAGATGACCGGCTTTTTGTAATTTGATTTCTTCTCTGGCGGTGTCGACGGCATATTGGGCCGACAGTATGTCGAGATTTTGAAATAATGCAGTATCTGTCCAGGTATCGATTTCCGCAGGTTGAGGGCTGATCAGGGGCATATCAGCGCTCAGACCGTTCAGATGCGTGATATATTCTCCGGTAATGGCACGGAGTGCTTCAGCGGCATTGTCAATTTCATTTTCGGCCACTATTTCCTGTGATACCGCAAGATCGTATCCCGCCTGTGCTTCCTGCACATCGGTAATCGCTGTCAGTCCAACTTCAAAGCGTTGTTTTGCCTGATCAAGCTGCTTGCTCAGGGATTTTTTTTCTGCCTGGGCGAATTGCAGGCTGTCTTCAGCGGCCAGGACGTTGAAATAAGCCTCTGCGACGCGCAACATCAGATCCTGTTGCGCCGAGGAAAGTTCTGCATCTGCCTGTCTGATCAGGCTGCCGGCCTGTTTCAGTTGAATAAAGCGATCCAGTCGAAACAGGGGCTGGGAGACATCCAGACGATAGCCGTGACTGTTAAAGTTGATCCTGCCGGAGGCGCCAATGAATTCTGTTTTGATATCCTGGGTATTGCTGATCGTGTTGGCGCTTAAACTGGCAGAGGGTAACAGGCCTGACAAGGCCTGTGGACGGCGTTCAAGAATAGCTCTTTTCGCCGCGGCCACCTGCTTGAACTGCGGATCGCTGGTTTCGGCAAGGATGTAGATTTCTTCAAGAGTAGTGGCGCCAGGCTGTAAACAGCCGGTAGAAAGTATAAGCAAGCTGCAACAGGTAATAAAAGACTTGATTGATAGACGCTTATTCATGGCAAGAGGCTGTTTATCCCTAACATTGTGTAGTTTAATCTTTTACAGGCTGTGGGCTGTTCCAGACACCGATATCTCGCAGCGGATTAGAGCAGAAATGGTGGGGGCAGGTCGGCGCCAATCAAAGCTGGTAAATCTGTTTCAAACAGGGCTTCAGTATGCCATTCATTTTCACCGATACGGGTGATCAAACTGGCCTCCATCACCGGCGATTCGCCGACGATGACAAACAAACGGCCACCGGTGGTGAGCTGCTCCTGTAAAGCGGGATCGAGCCGAGGCAATGATCCGGTCACGACAATAACGTCATATGGCGATTCACCTTGCCAGCCGGAAAGCACATCTCCCGTGTGGAGATGAACGTTATTCAGTTGATAGTTATCGAGTTTGGCTCTGGCTTCATTGCTGAAGTCGGTAAATATGTCAACGCTGTCCACCTGCCGGGCACACTTTGCTATCAGTGCTGTCAGATATGCCGATCCTGTTCCTATTTCCAGCACTTTGTCTTTTTGCTGTATCGCCACAGCCTGCATCAGGCGTGCTTCCAGTTTCGGGGTCATCATGAGCTGCTCATGGGCAAGCGGGGTATTAATATCGGCCAGGGCAAGTTGCTGATAGTTGTCTGGTACAAAGTCTTCCCGGTGAATTTCATGTAATAAATGCAATACATCCTGATCCAGCACCTGCCAGGGTCGGATTTGCTGTTCAATCATGTTCAGCCGAGCTTGCTCGAAATCAATTTGAATGGTCATAGTGGTGTACTGTTGTTAATTAATCAGGATGCTATTATATAACATTGCAGCGGAAGGTGCCTATAGTGCCTTGGCTATTCCCGCGATACACAACAGATTAAGCACGGAATGTGTTGTATGTTGCGGATGCAGGGGCGGTGATTTTTGCTGAATATCAACAGGAGGTTGCCCGTCTTGCCCCGGGTGTACGGTGAAAACATCATTGGAGAGAGGCAATCCGCAGAAATTCAGAGGTATTGCCTGTGCAGAAGGCGAAATTGAATAGTTCGATATTGGTCTTTCCCCACTACAGCAGTCAAGCTGCCAGACACATGATGGAAAAGGAAGCCGGGATCGGCGACCACTGCAGCGAGGGAACTGGACAGCAATGTATTACCTGGAAACTTGTCAATTTGTTACTATTGGCGGACGGAAATGACTATTGATTTCGATACTCTGCTTGAATCATCACCGGATCCTGAGTTGACGGCCCGGCGTCTGCAGCGTCTTTGTGAAGACAACAGCATACGACTGACAATCGAATCTCTGGCGCTGCCCCTGCTGAAGGATTTTCTTGACATCATCGGCAGTTCCAATTTTCTGTTTCATTTTGTTTGCCGCCACCCGGAGACGATAGGCCTGCTCGGGGACAAGTTTGCTGTTATCGATACTGAACTGGAAGCCGTGAAGGACTTCGATGCCTTGCGTCTGTTCAAATACCGGGCGCTTTTCAAGTTGACGTGGATGGATATTTCCTGTCAGTTCGATTATTCCGAGATACTGGGCGGTTTAAGTCTTCTCGCTGAAACGATTATTCAGCATGCATTCAGCCTGGCACTGCCTGCAGATGACTATGAAAAGGTTTACCGCTGGTTGACCGTTTTCGGTCTGGGAAAGCTTGGTGCCTCTGAGCTCAATTACAGTTCCGATATCGATTTAATCTTTGTCAGTGCCAATGTCGAAGATACTGATCTGGATATCCATCATCTCCAGTCATTGCTGCTGGACAGTATTCGCAAGGTAAACCGGTCCATCGAGGAAAAAACCGCAGAAGGTTTTCTTTATCGGGTCGACTTAAGACTGCGCCCCTGGGGTGACAGCGGCCCTTTATGCATGGCACTGGATGCGACCGAGCAATATTACGAGGCCAGTTCCGAGCCATGGGAGCGTTTTGCCTGGCTGCGCAGCAGGGTGGTGGCCGGCTCGCCGACACTGGGCCGTGAATTGCAGCAAAGAATGCGACCTTTTGTATTCAGGCGCTCGTTAAGCACCGATGATCTGGAAAAGTTTGTGCAAATCAAACATGACATGAGCAAGGCCAGAAAGCGGCGAGGTCACTGGAATGTTAAACTCGGTGAGGGTGGTATACGCGATGTGGAGTTTTTCGCACAAATATTGCAAATCGTCAATGCAGCGGAGCATGAGGAACTGCAAAAGACCAATACCATCAGCCTGCTTGACGGACTAGCCTTGTCGGGTCTGTTGAAGGAGGGGGAAAAAAAGGAGCTGGTGAACTGTTATTTGTTTCTGCGCCGCCTGGAAAATCGTTTGCAGATGATTGATGAGAGGCAGACACATGAATTGCCTGATTCCCACAAACAGCGTCTTGTCATGGCCCGTTCCCTGCGCATCGCCGGTGAAACCAACGCGGAAATACTGGATAATTTCGAAAATGCACTTTTCGTCAATCAATCCATTGCGAAAATGTATTTTGACCGGGTCTTGCCAAAGCAGAGTCTGTAGCTGATGGAACGCAATGATCTCATTCAGTTGGCGCTGGAGTCGGCCTGGCACAGACAAACGGCTGAAGCCAGCCTGGAACGCTGGCTGCAAATTTGTGAGCAGGAGCAATGGGGAGAAATACCGGAGAATATAGATCAACTTGTTTCGGTTTTCGGGGCCAGTTGGTATTTCACGCGTTTTATTTTCTACAATGGTCGTAATTCAGCTGCCCTGATAGACAGGCCGGTACTGAAGAATTTTGAATTCGAAACCCTGTTTGCGTATTTATCTTCGGCTTTGGAGATTGATGGGCAGGAACAACAATTTCAGCGGCTTCGTGGTTTAAAAAATGAAGTCATGTTGCTGATCCTGCTCAGGCGACTGACTGCAAAGGATGCATTGCACGAAAACGAATCTGCTCTGACTCACCTGGCTATTGCGACGCTGACAGTGGCGATGTTGATTGTGGGGCTGGATCTGGAACAAAACGATTGCCGGATCGCCGTATTGGGTATGGGGCGGATTGCCGGGTATGAGATGAACTACGGTTCGGATCTGGATCTGATTTTTCTGTATGAAGACAATTCTGAGGTATTCCACACTCTATTTTCTCAAAAAGTCCGCTTTCTCCTGCGCAATATGTCTTTACTCAGCGCAACCGGCGTGCTCTATGATATCGACATGCGTTTGCGCCCCCATGGCACCTCTGGTGCGCTGATCACTTCGCTCGCTTCATTTCTGGATTACCATCAGGCCGAGCGGGAAATCTGGGAGCGTCAGATGATGACGCGCTGTCGCCCCATCATTGATTTTCAGGGTTTGGGCGACAATGCCATGCAACAAATCATGCCGACCTTGTACGGGGATGCCTACACGACATTATTGCCGGCAGAGATCCTGGCAATGCGTTTGCGTGTACAGGATGAACTGGGCAGTCGCCGGGGTAAATACGATATCAAACGTGGTCGGGGCGGCATAATGGATATTGATTTTCTGACGCACTATTTGCAACTGAAGAACGGTCATCTTCACCCTGCATTGCAAACGTCCAGCACCCGCACCGTACTGGGGGTGCTGGCCGGGCAGAGTTTGCTGCCCCCGGACCATGCTGCCGGCTTGCTGGACGCCTATGACTTTTTTAAACGGATCGAAGCCTGCCTGCGCCTGTTTGACATGAAATCAGTCAATACCTTTGCAAGTAAACTGGACGATACTCATGCCCTGGTCAGGGCCATGGCCTGCGGGAAACAGCATGCCGCCGATCATTTTCTCGGAGAGTACAGGGAAAAGAGCAGCTGGGTGCGGGATTTGTTCGTAAACACTCTGCATGCGGCAGAGGCTTGACTGGTATTTCAGCGATGTTGTATGAGACTGTTGTACCGGGGATCACTGAAAATTATCCGGAGCATCAATTTCCGACTTTGGTTCAGACGCCAGAACGTCCAGTTGTGATGCCAATGCCGCCGTTTCCACCAGCACGGCATGCACCAGCTCAGTTACTGCTCCGGCAGTTATTTTCCCGGCGGGCATTTCGGCGTTGTCGGAAATTATTTTAATGCTGTGGACAAGTTCCGCAGTGGCGAAGCGGCAGGCAATGGCGATAAAACCGGCGGCTTCCATATCGAACAGGGCATCACCGTAATCTGTTGAAGGCCTGTCCAGGCTGAGTACATTCGCCCCTGGTATGGCAGTGTCTATCTGGATTTCCGGATACCACACCCGGGCACTGCCGGCATCTTCAATACGCTTTGCCAGATAAAGTCCACCGATGGCAAAATCACGGTGTCCGGCCACGCCCAGATTGATCCAGACATCATTTCTCCTGCATGCCAGCATGGCGTAGCTGTAGCTTGTTGCGGCGGCGGCGGCAAGCTTGCCGACGCCGCTTACCGTCACGGAAATATTTTGTTCATCATCATGATATATCCTGAACAACCCGGCCTTGTGCAGGTGTTTTAAACCATAATGGTCAATTAGCGGCGATGCTTCGCATTGCAATGCACAAATATAATGGATCATGCTGTTCTTGTATTATTGATGTCAGGGCACTCCATGGGTTTATTTGTATTGCTGTTGGTTACTGGCGAGCAAGATAATGTTTTTGCAAGGATTCGCATTCGGCGACAAATTGATTATTGCCGTGTTTTTCGGCGCATTTGAGATAGATGGAAATCTTTTTCATCAGCATCGTAATGGTCGCCCTGCGGTCATCTTCTTTCAGGTTTTCGCTGCCCAGAATATTGGCCATGGCCTGAATACGAAATCTGTCCATACGCTGATACTGGCGCGATAGCTGATCATCATGACCGCCATATTTGACGATTAAGGCCTGATCAATAAACAGAACAGGATAACGGCAACATATCCTTAGCCACATGTCATAATCTTCACAGACCGGCAGGTTTTCGTTGAACAGGCCAACATCGTTGAATACTTCGCGGTGTATCATAATGGAGGAGGGCGACATCACACACAGCGGCAGGCAGTGTTGAAAAATCCAGCCACCATACTTACGGTGTTTTTTCAGTTGTTTTAACGGTTGCCCGTTCCGTATCCATTGTTCATTACTGTGGACCACCCTGTAGTGTCTGTTATCCATCAAGGCTTCGTATTGTAATGCCAGTTTTTCCGGCAGCCATTTGTCATCTGAATCGAGCAATGCAATCCAGTCACCCCTGGATGCCCTGATACCCAGGTTGCGTGCGGCGCTGACACCTTTATGCTCTTGCGTCAATACACGGATCTGCGCATAGTGCGTCTTCAACAATTGCCTGCTCCGGTCAGTGGAACCGTCATCCACCACGATGATTTCCATTGCCGGCAGAGATTGCGACAGGACGGAGTCAAGCGCCCGAGCGATGATATGGGCCCTGTTATGGTTGGGAATAATGACTGAAATACCGGGGATCATGGGATCATTCAATTTCAATTTGTGTAAAATATCACTTCATCCCACAAATTGAAAAGTTTATGTCTCGACTTCAGCACAAAACAGCGGTCGTTACCGGCGCCAGCAGCGGCATAGGCTGCGGCATTGCCGGCGCCTTCGCCAGCGAAGGCGCACACGTTATTGTCAATTACAACAGAAGCGAACAGGCCGCCAGGCAACTGGTGGCCGAGATCAAAGAGCAAGGTGGGCAGGCGAGTGCTGTTCAGGCTGATATATCCCGGCAGGATGGCATAGACAGGCTGCTGGAGAAGGCTCAGACCCTGCTGGGAGATATTGATATCTGGGTGAATAATGCCGGTGCGGATATTCTCACCGGCGAGAATTCCGCGGCCGATGATCAGCAAAAATTACAACAACTGATCGCAGTGGATTTGATGGGAACCATTAATTGCTGCTGGTCGGTCGTCCCGTTAATGCAAAACAGAGGAAGGGGCGTGATCATCAATATGTCCTGGGATCTGGCCATCCACGGCTTTGCCGGACGCAACCCACAGATGTTTGCTGCGGTGAAGGCAGGGGTGCTGGGATTCAGTAAATCACTGGCCAGGACCTGTGCACCGGATGTGAGAGTGAATGTACTGGCACCGGGCTGGATCCAGACTGCCTTTGCTGATGAAGCAATGGCCGGGGATTATTATCAGGCACGCATCAAGGAAATTCCCATGCAACGCTTTGGCCTGGCGGATGATGTCGCCCGGGCGGCTGTGTATCTGGCTTCGGATGAAGCGGCTTATATCACCGCAGAAGTACTCAATATAAACGGTGGTCTGGTATAAACAGACTCAGCGCCTATTTCCTGTGGGAAAATCAGGCATCAGTCCATGCAGCACAGAGCGTAGCAGAGAAGTCCCCGATGTTGAGAATATGTGATCGGGGTTTTTTCGCCCGGACAATGATTGCATATGCTGAAGAACTCGCCGGTGGCAACGAATTATTTAACGGCAATCAATTCCACATCGAAGATAAGGGTAGAGTTCGGACCGATATCCGGCCCGGCTGACTTGGCGCCATAGGCGAGCTCAGAGGGCACATAAAGTTGCCACTTCGCGCCTGTTCGCATCATCGGCAAGGCGATTTGCCAGGCTTTTATAACACTTTTTAAGTTCAAAGTGATGGGTTCACCCCGGCTGTAGGAACTGTCGAACTCTTTGCCGCTAAGCAAAGTACCACGATAATGAACAATGACGCTGTCGTCCGGTTGGGGCTTTTTCCCCTCACCCTTTTTGATGATCTTGTATTGCAGGCCACCGGGGACGCTGACAACACCTTCTTTTGTTTTATTCTCTTTAAGAAATTTCTCGCCTTCTGACTTGTTTATTTTTGCCAGCCCATCCTGCTTTTTCAGTTCCTTGTCGCGATAGTTGACCAGGGCCTGCTGCATCTCTTCAACGCTGACCTTCAGCGGTGTCGAAGTGATGATATCGCGAATAGCCTGTAAAAAAGCATCGAGATCCAGCTGAATATCCTGTCGAGTAATATTTTGTGCGAGTTGTACACCAACGGCATAACTGAATTTTTCTTTCTCTGAAGCAGGTTGTTTTTCGGCAAGCGCCACTCCCGAACAGAGGAAAACAGAGACGGCGAACAGGGCCAGGAACATGGATTTCATTGATTTTTTCCTAAATATGGATTGCATTAAAACGACGGCGATGATCACATAATCGTCGGCAATATCCAAGTAAAAGCTTTGTCAGTCGGACTTTTGTCACAGGAAAACAAGTACTGTCAGGTCTGCATGCTACAAGTTGTACGCATTTCGCCGTCAATCAATTCTTCGTGCTCACGGACAGGCGTATGGGCGGGTAGTAGTCCGCAACAAGTTGACGGGTCCACCACTGACCAGTTGATTTTCTTTTCTCCGGAGTGGTGAAATGGTATTCATAGTAACGGGCGCGAACTAGAGCAGGTGCTTCGTCAGGGAAAGGATTGGATGCGAGCAGGCCTGTCACGGGTCGGCTGTCCAGCAGTAATTGATAAAGCAGATTCTGAAACCACGGATTTTGTTCCGGCCTGCTTAAGGCGGCAAACCACATTTGCCAGTCAAGTCGAGGTTGATGCAGTATTACCCGGCGGGGTTTCAGTGAGACATCTCCCGGCTTGTATTTAAAATGATATTCCTTCCATGTCAGTCCATCCTGACTGCCTTCGATTACTATCTCATGACGTACTGTGGTCATCGTGGCAAAAGGGCCGTAGTTCTGGGTGATATGCCAAGGTAAAATTATTCGTGTGACGATTGAAAGCGCCGCTTGATGACGGGGATTCATGAGAGTGTGCATTTGTTCAATACTGGAGAACAGAATGACGAGGGCAACAGGGATAACGATGTAGCCGGGTGTTTGGTACCGAGTGTTTTTTTGTTGAACCGCAAAGAGTGAAATCAAGCGTCCGGGCAAGCATGATTTTATCGCCGCATCATCAAACAGAAACAGACAAATGATAATAGTGAGCAGGTTAAAAAAATTATAATTTCCCGTCAGTATGATCAAGGACTGGAAAACAATAAAACAACATGCTGCGACCATGCGAAATCGACGCGGGAAGAAAATAAAAAAGGGCAGGATTAATTCGACAATCAAGGTCAGAGCGACCCCGGTCATCAATAAGGGTTCGGGCAGGTGATGCGCATACCATGCTGCCGCAGTGGGCAGCGGTTGCGTTTCGAAATGATAGTTGAGTGCTGTTAAACCGTCCCAGTTGGGATCGCGACTGATTATTTTCACCAGTCCGCCGAGAAACATGAAGCGGAACAGCAGCCATCGATACAGCCATATCACCAGCCTCGAACCCGATGGTAAAAATATCGCCAGAAACCCTGTTTCCAGTAACAACAGATCCCATTGAAAGGTCATGAATGTCTGACCTGCGTAATATAACGAGAGGTAGAGCAGATACAGTAGAATCAATACCATGCGTGGAAAAAAATTGAATATCAACAGGCAGGATAAAAAGGCGCCAAGCAGACAAGTCAGCTGTAATACTCCGTCACTCAGATAGAACCAGAACAACATCGGTGTTTGCCAGTAGGCTTTTGCCCCGAGGTATTGTTCCAGCTGCGGCAGGTATTGTTCCAGCGGCAACACACCTTCTGTGCCGATCAGGCCGGTGATCTGTACACCGAACGAGACAAAAGCGGCGAGATAAATACAGCCTGACAATCGCAGGAAGATCTGAGTGCTCAGGTGATACTGTGCGGGTTCTCTTTCCCGTCCCCAAAACAGGTGCGTTATAAAACGCAACAGCCCCCGGTATTTTGAGAAGAAGTGATAGCCAAACTCGCTGGCAGAGGCGAAACCCGGCAGCGTACGGTAAAGGCGGGCAGCCAGACCCGAACCGGAGACCTTGCTGTAAACGGCAAATGTGGCGGCGGCACCGGCGAGTACGGTGCCATCGCTGTTCACAAACTGTATAGCCTGTTTAAATTCGTCTGTTGAAATACCGGGAAAGTCTTCGTGCACTTCCTGATAAGGACGATAGTCTATTTTTCCGGCAGTTAATTTTTTCCAGTAACGAACCCACTCACCGCAGATATCGCAATCACCATCGTAAATCAACAACGGTAACTTGATTTGCGAGCGCATTTGTTATTCAGGCGATCTGGACAAGTTGCATCGCCTGTTTAATCACCCGCAGATCCGCGCCGGGTTTGCAGGCCTGCTCGCTGAGCAGGCGGCGGTAGGCGCGTGCACCGTGCTGTTCCTGGAACAGGCCAAGGATATGACGCGACATATGATTTAAATACACACCCTGTGCGAGTTGTGAATCGATATACCCCATATACTGTTGCAATATTTCGTGTCGGGAAATAACGGGATCTGTTTGCTGAAAGATGTTCTGATCGATCTCAGCGAGCAGATAAGGATTATGGCAGACAGCGCGTCCGAGCATGACGCCATCAAGCTGTTGCAGGTGCGTCCTGCATTGTTGCAGCGAGGTAATACCGCCGTTAATAATTATCTCAAGATCAGGAAAATCTTTTTTAATGGCATAAACCACCTCGTATCTCAGCGGTGGGATTTCCCGGTTTTGTCGTGGACTCAGCCCTTTTAACCAGGCCTTGCGGGCATGAATGATAAAAATTTTACAACCCGCATTACTCACAATTCGGATAAAATTGAAAAGATCTTCGTATCTGTCCAACTGATCAATACCAATACGGGTTTTGACTGTGACGGGAATCTCCACTTTTGATTGCATGCTGTGAACGCACTCGGCAACAAGATCGGGCCGGGCCATCAGACAGGCACCGAACTGGCCGGATTGCACCCGGTTGCTGGGGCAGCCAATATTCAGATTAATCTCGTCATAGCCCTTATCCTCCGCCAGCAATGCGCATTGGCCGAGCTGCAAGGGCTCGCTTCCTCCCAACTGCAGGGCCAGCGGGTGCTCCTCCTGGTTATAAGTGAGAAAATGCGCCCTGTCGCCGTGAATAAGTGCACCCGTGGTGAGCATTTCGGTATAAAGCATCACACGTTTTGAAATCAAACGAAGAAAATAACGAAAATGACGATCCGTATGGGTCATCATCGGTGCGACGCAAAATTTTCGGTTGATCAGGGACATCAGTGAATAAAGGCAGAGAGCAAATGTTTATTATAACGGTTGCTTCAAAGCTGTGCTGTCCTGAATGGAACAGCATAAACAGCCCTTCACCTCTCTGGATTGCATGACGACCTCAGTATCGTCGACAGTGCTTACACCAAAGGCAGGCTGCTCGCACGATGCAGCACCCCTCCCCATAGCTTGTTGCGGGGCGGTTCATGGCTGATTGTGTTCTTTAATCAGCATCCGGGTAAACGCTGGACGCAAATAAAACCCCCTGGGCAGAGTCAGGCCAGTTTCACCGCTGCCGATCGTGGTTTCCGACAAGGCTCTGGCGTCGGCTGCCTTCGGACGAATTTGCAGATATTTTCCCTGTCTGGAGCTGAGCTGTTCCAGTTCTCCCATACTTACCATGTCCATTAACTCCTGCCAGTCATTGCGTAGATCAGTTTCCTGAAGCGGACTTGGACTCCATATAAAGGGATTGCCTACCCGTCTTTGTGACAAAGGAATCGTTGCTTCTGCTTCAATGGGAACCCACAGGACCCTGTTCAACTTCAGTTTAACTGTGGAATTCTCCCAGCGCTGGCCAATATTCCCTCGCAGAGAGACAGTGCAAACGTAGGTCGATTCTTTGGGTTTACCGTATCGGTTAAGGGGCAGCGTTTTCAGTTCCACACCGATATGCTGAAAATCCGGTTCAGGCAGGGATGAAGCCGTCGCACCCAGGTACATTTCCATCAAAGCGCCCACCCAGCCTTTTGCCCGGAGTTGATTGTCCGGTACTCGCAGACCAAGGCTGTCGGCAATCTGTTGCAGGGATTTTCCCACCATGCCCCAGGCACTCGCCAGCAATTCTTTTTCAGACTTTGGCGCGATTGCGGCTGTCACCTGGCCAGGAACGCTAGTTGTCGGTGAGGGATCGGGTGATGGAATTCTCCAGACACTCGAGTTTGATTTCATCTGTGATTATCTGATTATTCTCATCAGTAATGAAGAATATATCCTCCACGCGCTCACCATAGGTGGCGATTTTTGCGCCTTGCAGCGTCGCGCCGCAAAACTCAAGTGCCATACCGATACTGGACAGGAAACCGGATCGGTCAGTGGCAGTCACTTCCATTATCGTACGGGAATTATTGACGTCCTGGCTGAAAAAAACTCTGGTCGGGATGGGGAAATGCTTCAATTTACTGGAATGTACACTGGATGATTTTCTCAAGGGTTCATCAAGGGATGACAATTGCTGCTTCAGTGCGTTTCGAATTTCCCTGACTCTGTCCCTGCCTTTGACAGGCTCACCGGTTTTTTCCAGGACGATGAACGTATCCAGAGTAAAGTTATTGGAAGAGGTGATGATTCTCGCATCGACAATATTCAGTCCCAGACGATCGAGTGTGTAAGTTGTTCGTGAAAAAAGATTGTTTTGATCTTTTGTGTAGATGAATATTTCGGTGCCGCCACGAAAGGTAAACTCACGGACGGCAATCAGGGGAAACTTTATGGAATTTGATTTCGTGATGGCCCTTGTATGCCAGGCAATCTCGTCAGGAGAGTAACGTATAAAATAATCTTCGCCCAGCGAGTCCCATAATTCCACCGGATTGATCCTCAACCCGGACTGATTTTTGATCAGGTTCAAGGATGCTTTCCTTGATTCAGCGATACGTTCAGCCTTGTCAATGGGGTTCTCCAGACCGCGCCATATAGCAAGCTTGGTTTTGCCGTAAAGATCGGCAATCAGCGCATCTTTCCAGCTGTTCCAGAGTTTTGGATTGGTCCCGCAGATATCCGCCACCGTAAGCAGATACAGCTAATTGAGATGCATGATATCGCCCACTTTGGAGGCAAAATGGTTGATGACTTCAGGATCATTTATATCCTTGCGTTGGGCTGTTTTGGTCATTAACAAGTGGTTGCGCACCAGCCAGGCCACCAGCCGACAGTCAAATTCAGGCAGCTTGTGATTATGGCAAAACCTGAGTGCATCCTCTGCTCCCAGATCGGCATGACTGCCACCGCGACCCTTGGCGATGTCATGAAACATACCGGCCAGATACAGCAACTCCTGTTTCGGGATTTCTTTCAGGATTTGCTGACAAAGAGGAAATTTGTCTGAATGCTCACCATGTTCAAAAAGACGCATATTCCTGACCACAAACAGGGTATGCTCATCAACCGTATAGACATGAAAAAGATCGAACTGCATCAGTCCTTCTATAACGGAAAATTCCGGTAGATAGGCGGAAAGAACGCCATATCTGTGCATCCGTCTGAGTTCGTGTCCCACCCGGCGTGGCTGACGAATAATTTCCAGAAACAGACTTTGATTACGCAGATCATTTCGATACTTGTCATCAATCAGGTGTATAGACTCTCTGACCAGACGAATGGTGCTGGCACGTACCCCTTTGACCCTGTCATTCTGTTGTATCAATAAAAATAATTCCAGCAGGGCAAAGGGCCAACGTTTGAAGACACGGTTATCGCAGACTTCAATAAAATCGTTGCGGATCTGAAATCGTTTATTGATGGGTTTAATCTTTTCTCTGCGCTTGGCATAAATAATCGCTTCCTGAAAATGCTGCAACAGCATTTCATTGAGTCTGCCAAGCTCGCGTACCGTTCGGTGATACACCTTCATGAACTGTTCTACGCCACTGTTGTCCTTCGTGTCATAGCCGAAAGCTCTGGCGACATTACGTTGATGGTCAAATAGCAGGCGATCTTCATGACGGCCGGTTTGAGTATGTAATGCAAAGCGGACACGCCAGAGAAATTCACGTCCATCAGCAAGGATCTTGTATTCGTCCAGGGTGAGAAAATTGTGATCGACCAGTTCACTCAGACGCGAGGCGGAAAAATGACGTTTGGCCACCCAGTCCACCACCTGTATGTCGCGCAGACCGCCCGGACCTTCCTTGATGTTTGGTTCCAGCTTATGTTCTGTTCCATCATATTTACGATAGCGCTCTATCTGTTCGGCCCATTTGGCCTGGAAAAATTTACGTGAGGGCCAAATCTTTTTGGGGCCGGTCGCTTTACACATATCATGAAAAAGTTTTTCAGTACCGGTGATCAGTCTGGCCTCCATCAGATTGGTGGCAACAGTAATATCCGCCCTGGCGGCATTGAAACAATCTTTGACGCTGCGGGCGCTGTGCCCGACTTCCAGACCGATATCCCACAGGAATGTCAGAAACTGTTCAATCTCCTGTTTTAATGTTCTGTCAATACGTGGCGGTGTCAGGATCATCAGATCGATATCTGAGCAGGGATGTAATTCACCACGGCCATAGCCGCCGACAGCAACAAGGGAAACATTTTCAGAGCTGATGGTATTTTGCCATACAGAGGTCAACAGCTGGTCAATCAACCAGGCGCGGCGATAAAGAATATCTTTTATCGATCCACCTGATTCAAACTGATCGATGAGATATTCCTTGCCGGACTGCAAGGCCTGTTTGTAGGCTTTCAGGGCCGATGCAGAATCGTCCAGTGGATGCTGAAAATGTTCAGCATCAAAAAGTTGTGGATCAGCGATGCCCTCCTGCCATTGCATCAGAAGTCCTCATCCGGACGTCTTGTCAGTACATCGAAGCCATCCTCTGTCACCAGTACAGTATGTTCCCACTGTGCGGACAGGGAGCGATCTTTCGTCACCACCGTCCATTCATCCGGAAGCAGCTTTACATGGCGTTTGCCAAGGTTAATCATGGGTTCGACGGTGAAGGTCATGCCCGGTTCCAGTATCATTCCGGTACCTTTCTGCCCATAGTGCAGTATCTGTGGTTCTTCGTGAAATACTTTGCCGATGCCGTGACCACAGTATTCCCGCACTACAGAATAGTTGTTGGATTCAGCATGATGCTGGATGGCGTGACCAATATCGCCCAGTTGCACACCGGGTCTGATCATTCTGATCCCTTTGGACATACATTGATAAGTAATGTCCACCAGCCGGTTGGCGCGGACTGAGGGTTCACCGACAAAGAACATCTTGCTGGTATCGCCGTGATAGCCGTCCTTGATGACGGTGATGTCGATGTTGATGATATCGCCGTTTTTCAGTTTTTTGCTCCCGGGAATACCGTGACAGACCACATGATTGACGGACATACAGGTGGAACGGGGAAAACCCCGGTAATTGAGCGGGGCCGGGATGGCGTGTTGAACATTGACAATGTAATCGTGGCAGCGCTGATCCAGCTCAGCGGTGGTGACGCCGACCCTGACCTCAGGTTCTATCATTAACAACACATCCGCAGCAAGTTTGCCTGCACGGCGCATTTTTTCTATTTCATCCTGATTTTTTATACTGACAGTCATAATATATTTGATAATTCGTTGATTTGTTAAAGAAAGATTTGTTGTGGCGCAACATCTATGGTATAAAGCGCCCGCGTAAAGCACAATCTAAACGGCTCGCCGATACATTACCATCGAACGGTCATTATTAACTACACACGTACACAAAATCCGCGTATTTGGGTGCCGGGATCTGGCTGATTCCGGTTAATGCGCGAGGTGTACGGAGGCTTAACCCTGACGGAGAACTTACATGTCATCAGTCACCATGCGTGAAATGCTGGAGGCGGGCGTTCATTTCGGGCATCAGACCCGCTATTGGAACCCGCATATGGCCCCTTACCTTTTCGGCCATCGTAACAAAATTCACATCATCAATCTCGAACATACTCTGCCTCTTTACAACGAGGCAATGAATTTCATCGGTAAGCTGGCCTCTCGCAAAGGGAAAATTCTCTTTGTGGGTACCAAGCGTGCAGCACAGCAGATAATGAAAGAAGAGGCACTGCGCTGTGAAATGCCCTTTGTCAATAAACGCTGGCTGGGTGGTTTGCTCACCAATTTCAAGACAGTAAAACAATCCATTAAGCGCTACAAGGATCTGGAAGCGATGGAGGCTGACGGCAGCATTGACAGAATGAGCAAGAAGGAAGCCTTGCGTTATCGACGCGAGCTGGAAAAACTGGAATCAAATCTGTCGGGCATCAAGGATATGCCAGGACTGCCGGATGCCATGTTTGTTATCGACGTGGGCTATGAAGATATCGCCATCAAGGAAGCCATCATATTGGGGATTACCGTGATTGGCGTCGTCGACAGCAACAACAGTCCTCAGGGTGTGGATTATGTTATCCCGGGCAATGACGACGCGATTCGCTCAATCCGTCTGTATGCGAAAGGCGTGGCAGATGCGATTCTGGATGGACGTCAAACCATTGCCCATTTGGGTGGTGAAGGGAAGGCTGATGATTTTGTCGAACTGGACGAATCGGGCGCTCCTATCGTAGATGCGAAACCTGCAAGGGCCAGGAAACGGGTGAGCAAGAAAAAGGTCAAAAAGGTGGAAATGGCAGGAGCGGCTGAAAAACAAGCTGTTGCCGGCCCTGAAGCCGTGGCGCAAACCATTGAAGAAAAAGTGACAGCCTCTGTCGAGGAAAAGGATGCAGGGAAAGTGGAAACTGCACCTGCAGTTGAAGAAGAGTCCGTTGCATCTGCTGAGACCGGCGATAAGATTGTTGAGGAAAAGACAGAAGTCGCCGGTGAGAAGAAGGTAGTCAGGAAAAAGGCTGCCGGAAAAAAGGTCGCTGCGAAGAAAAAGATCACCAGGAAAAAGACTGCCGGCGACGAGGAAGAATCAGCTCCTGAATCTGATGACAAAGCGAAAACCGGCAGTGAAGATAAAAGTGCTAAAGCAGACAGTGCTGAGTAAAGAAGGGTAGAGAAATGCAAATAACAGCAGCAATGGTAAAAGAACTCCGCGAACGTACCGGTGCCGGTATGATGGATTGCAAGAAGGCGTTGCAGGAGGCGAATGGTGATATTGAGGCGGCGATCGAAAATATGCGCAAATCCGGTATGGCCAGGGCGGCAAAAAAGGCCGGACGCATCGCAGCAGAGGGTGTAATTGTTATTCAACAGGGAGAAAACAATGTCGCCGCAATGGTTGAGGTTAACAGTGAAACTGACTTCGTTGCCAGGGATGAAAATTTTCTTGGCTTCGCCAATGCCGTCACCACCCGGGTGTTGCAGGAACAGCCGACAGATCTGGAGGCCTTGTTGGCTCTGAATATAAGTGGGGACGGTTTGAAGATTGAAGAGGCACGACAGGAACTGGTAAGCAAGATAGGTGAGAATATCAACGTGCGACGATTCACTGTCATGCAGGGGAAAGGTGATCATTTTGGCGCTTATGTTCACGGAGGACGTATCGGTGTATTGGTAGACCTGTCTGGTGGTGATGCGGAATTGGCCCGCGATATTGCCATGCACGTTGCCGCCAGTCGTCCGGTTTGTGTGTCTGAAGCTGATATATCGCAGCAGATTCTGGATAAGGAAAAGGCCATATTCGTTGCACAGGCAGAAGAAAGTGGCAAGCCGGCAGCGATTATTGAAAAGATGGTGTCCGGTCGATTGCAAAAATTTCTTAAAGAAGTGACTTTGTTGGGTCAGCCGTTTATCAAAGATACCGAGCAGAGTGTTGAAATGTTATTGTCCGGCAAAGATGCTTCAGTCAATGGCTTCGTATGCTACGAAGTGGGCGAAGGTATCGAGAAAAAAATCGAGAACTTTGCTGAAGAAGTGAAGGCCCAGGCGGAAGCTTCCCAGAAACATGATTAAGACAGCGAGTAAACTTCTTGTCTGACACCACTACAGGGCAATTAAAATACAAACGCATCCTGTTGAAACTTAGTGGTGAGGCATTAATGGGTAAGAGCAGTTTTGGTATCGATCCCAACGTAATTAAACAGATTGCGGCAGAGATTCAGGCGCTGGAGGCGGCGGGTGTGGAAATCGCTGTCGTGCTGGGAGCAGGTAATTTCTTCCGTGGATCAGGTCTTGCGGCGGCAGGTATTGATCGTGTTACTGCCGATCATATGGGCATGTTGGGTACTGTGATGAATTCATTGGCATTGCAGGATGCACTGGAGCAACTGGGCATGCATGCACGTGTGATGTCAGCTATCGTGATTAACGAAGTCTGTGAAGATTACATTCGTCGTCGTGCTATCCGGCATCTGGAAAAGCGCCGTGTCGTGATTTTTGCGGCGGGTACCGGCAATCCGTTTTTCACTACTGATTCGGCTGCCAGTTTACGTGCTGTGGAAATTAATGCGGATTTGCTTATCAAGGCGACCAAGGTGGACGGGGTATATACCGCCGATCCGGTACTGGATAAGACGGCAACGCGTTATGATAGCCTGAGTTACGATGAAGTGATTGAAGCGAAACTCGGTGTGATGGATACCACAGCCGTGGTTTTATGCCGCGAGAACAATATGCCGCTGAGAGTTCTGGATATGATGAATAAGGGTGCCTTGATGCGGGCAGTAAAGGGCCGGCATGAAGGTACCCTGGTAACCCAAAAAGCAGGTGAACTCTGATGACTGAAGATATCATTGACGACGCGCAGCAACGAATGAAAAAGAGCCTGGATGCATTCGGAAATGAATTGTCGAAAATCCGTACAGGTCGGGCGCATCCGGTTTTACTTGAACATGTCATGGTGAGCTACTACGGCAATGAGGTTCCCATCAATCAGGCTGCCAATGTGAATGTTGTAGATGCCCGCACACTGGGTATCACCGCCTGGGACAAGAATATGGTGCCTGATATTGAAAAGGCGATACGCAATTCCGATTTGGGCCTGAACCCGGTGACAGCAGGCGAAGTCATTCGTGTTCCCTTGCCCCCGCTAACCGAGGAACGCCGTAAAGAGTTGACGAAGGTGGTACGGCATGAAGCGGAAAAGGCCCGTATTTCCGTACGAAATATCCGCCGTGATGCCAATTCGCATCTCAAACCTCTGGTAAAAGACAAAACGATTACCGAAGATGATGAGAGACGGGCTGAGGCCGAAGTGCAGAAGCTGACAGACGCACATATCGTGGAAATCGAAAAGATGCTGGAAGTAAAAGAAAAGGAGCTGATGGAAATTTAGCGTCATTCGAATATCAAATAATGACGAATTTGCTTTTCATAAAACCCGAACTTCCGATTTTCAGACAAATGAAGTCTTACCTGTTCTCAGTCGAATAATGGAACAGGAGAGCCCAAAGAACAAACCACGCCACATTGCCATAATTATGGACGGCAACGGTCGTTGGGCGAACAGACGTGGACTACCTCGGGCCGCCGGCCATAAGGCTGGAATAAAGACGTTGAGAAAAATTGTTGAATTCTGTGTTGCGGAATCAATAATGGCCCTGACCGTCTATGCCTTCAGCAGTGAGAACTGGCGCAGGCCAAGACGAGAAGTGGGCCTGTTGATGGAACTGTTTATCACGGCATTAAACGAGCAGGTCGACGAGCTCCACCGCCACCAGGTGAATATCCAGTTCATTGGTGATCTTTCCCGCTTCCCGCACAAACTGCAGGATTCAATTGAATCTGCCAGAAGTCTTACCGGTGGCAATACCGGATTGAATTTACGTATTGCGGCTAATTATGGCGGTCGATGGGATATTACCGTGGCTTTCAAAACCTTGCTGGCTCGAATCAGCAGGGGTGAGATAGATGTTGATCAGGTGGATGAAGAGATGATTCGGGAGAATCTGGCGCTGGCCGATTTGCCGGAACCGGATTTGTTTATTCGTACCGGCGGTGATCAACGGATTAGTAATTATCTGCTCTGGCAACTGGCCTATACGGAGATGTATTTTACCGATGTGTATTGGCCGGACTTCTCACCGGAGAAACTTGCCGAGGCTTGTGACTGGTTTGAAGGCAGGCAACGCCGATTCGGCAGGACTTCCGCACAGCTGAAGCGAGCCGGACGTGCTTAAGCAGCGTATTATTACAGCGCTTGTTCTGGTTCCGGTTTTCGTATTCAGCGTACTTTATCTGGATACAACCTGGTTTGCGCTGCTGATGGCGGTGGTTATCGCTCTGGCAGCATGGGAATGGGCGGAGATTGCCGGCTTTGGGTCGCGTCCGGCGCGGGTCGCTTATACACTCCTGATAATTTTCTTGCTGGCGGTATTTTTTGTATTCCGTTTCAGTCAGTTGTCACTATGGCTGATTACGCTGTCATTATTCTGGTGGGCTGTTGCCATCGGATTGGTGTTAGCTTATCAAAAACAGACAGCAAACAGCTTCAAGCTGCCGCTTCCGGCAGCGGTGATCGGTATATTGGTGCTGGTACCGCCATGGCTAAGTTTGATAGTGTTGCACTCTGATGAACCGGATGGTGCGATTTTAGTCTTATTTTTACTGGTATTGATCTGGAGCGCTGATATTGCCGCTTTTTTCTGCGGACGCCGCTGGGGCAAAAACAAACTTGCCAGTCGGGTTAGCCCGGGCAAGAGCTGGGAAGGCCTATATGGTGCGCTGGCAGCCTCTGGTGTGATGGCTTTGATATATGCTTCTTATCGACAAATACAGGGGAGTGATTTATTGATATTTACCGGGATATGTCTGATTACCGTGCTGGCATCGATTCTGGGTGACCTGCTGGAAAGCTTGATGAAGCGGATAGCCAGTGTAAAGGACAGCGGGTCATTATTACCCGGACATGGTGGCGTGCTGGATCGTATCGACAGTCTTACCGCTGCTTTGCCCGTGTTTCTGGGGACAATCTGGTTGTGGGAAAAGCTCACATGATCGGTATCACCATACTCGGGTCCACCGGCAGCATTGGTGTGAGCACGCTGGATGTTATTTCCCGGCACGCTGATAAGTACAAGGTTGTTGCCCTGACGGCCAACCGCAACCTTGAGCGAATGGTACAGCAATGCAAACGCTGGCAACCGGCGTATGCCGTGATGGCGGATGCCGACAGTGCCGAGCAACTGCGTGTTCAGCTGAAATCTTCAGCAGCGCAGGTGAACGTGCTGAGCGGACAGGATGGCCTGCAGCAGGTGGCCGGCCTTGCCGAGACTGCCTATGTGATGGCTGCCATCGTGGGTGCGGCGGGACTGTTGCCTACACTGGCTGCCGCAAAGGCAGGCAAACGGGTGTTGCTGGCGAACAAGGAAGCCCTGGTGCTGTCAGGTCGGATTTTCATGGATGCCATACATGATTCAGGTGCCGAACTGTTGCCCATAGACAGCGAGCATAATGCTATTTTTCAATGTATGCCGGGCAATGTTGCTGACGGTCTGGCCGGTGCCGGTGTTGAACGTATTCTTCTCACTGCATCCGGTGGCCCCTTCAGAACCAGGTCACTCAAGGAACTGGAGCAGGTCACGCCGGAGCAAGCCTGTGCCCATCCCAACTGGGTGATGGGGAGAAAGATTTCAGTTGATTCAGCCAGCATGATGAACAAGGGCCTGGAATTGATAGAGGCTTGTTGGCTGTTTAATACTACACCGGAGTACATTCAGGTGGTTTTGCATCCTCAAAGTGTGATTCATTCTCTGGTGGAATATGCGGATGGCTCGGTGCTGGCACAGCTGGGCAACCCGGATATGCGGACGCCGATTGCCCACGGTCTGGCCTGGCCGAAACGTATTCAGTCCGGTGTGGCTCCGCTGGATCTGTTTGACATTGCGCGGCTGGATTTTGAGATGCCGGATCTGGAGCGTTTTCCCTGTTTGCGGCTTGCCGGCGAGGCGATGCAAAAAGGGGGGACAGCGACGGCCATTCTCAATGCGGCCAACGAAATTGCTGTGGAGGAGTTTCTGGCCGGCCGACTGCGATTTACCGATATTGCAAAGATAGTGGAATTGGCCCTGACGAATATTCCGGTAGTGGAGGCGAGCTCATTGGAAAATGTGCTGGCTGCAGATCGTCACACCCGGGACTACGCCATGACGACTGTACAGGAACTGACAGCGTGATTCCGGGGTCTACAGGGAAGTTATAAAATATAGCTTGAAAGGATGATAACGATGAATTTATTGCCTATATTCGAATTTACCCGCTGGATGAGGATTTTGTCTCCTTGTCAACATCCAGGCGGCGCCCCATTGCGGAAAAGCACATGATAGACGTTCTGCAATCCATGCTGGCCTTCATTGTTGTACTGGGTATTTTGATTACCTTTCATGAGTTTGGTCATTTCTGGGTGGCGCGTTTATGTAATGTGAAAATATTGCGTTTCTCTGTGGGCTTCGGCCGCCCCCTGTGGAAACGGCACTTTGGTGAAGATAACAGTGAGTTTGTTATAGCGTCGCTGCCGCTCGGCGGTTATGTCAAGATGCTGGACGAGAGGGAAGGCACAGTCGAGGAACGGGAAAAACACCGGGCTTTTAACAATAAACCACTGAAACAGCGCATTATGATCGTGGTGGCAGGGCCTTTGTTCAATTTCATCTTTGCCATCGTCGCTTACTGGGCCATGTATGTAGTGGGTGTCGATGATTTCAAACCCCTTATAGGGGACATTGATGTGGCGTCTATTGCAGCTGAATCCGGCTTCCGGCGTGGAGATGAAATATTGAGTGTAGACGGGCAAAAGACACCTACCTGGTCGGCCGTTATTGACGCCACTGTCACCAATGTAGTCAATGCTCGTCAAGTTATTTTTATTGTCCGCTCCGGCCAATACAGTGAGCGACAGGTGGCACTGGATCTGGCACGTATATCGATAGATGAGATGGCCTCGGGGCAACTGTTCAAGGCGATAGGCTTACATCCGATGAGACCGATTGTTCCCGCCGTCATCGGCGAAATTATACCGGGTGGTGCGGCCGAGGAAGCTGGTCTGCAGGCGGGTGACGAGATTGTCCGTGTCAATGACCAGGCGATCAAGGACTGGCCGGAGTGGGTACAGGTCATACGCGCGCATCCGCAACAGGTCTTGCGAGTGGACTTGCTTCGCGACGGTCGATCCCTGACCTTGTCCATCATCCCTGCTGCTGTTATGGAAGGCGAAACCACGGTCGGCAGGATAGGGGCCGGTGTCGAAAGAAGCTACCTGAACGATACTTCTTATCTGGCAGTGGAATCCTACACATTATTTCCTGCCCTGATTAAAGCAGTGCAAAAGACGGGAGAGATGTCTATGATGACGCTGCGTATTCTTGGCAAAATGATTACAGGTGAAGCATCTGTAAAAAACTTGAGTGGGCCGGTCAGTATTGCACAATATGCAGGTAAAACAGCGAGTCTCGGAATAGCCGCTTTTCTTGGCTTTATGGCAATAATCAGTGTCAGCCTGGGGGTATTGAACCTGCTGCCGGTTCCCATACTGGATGGGGGGCATCTGTTGTATTACCTTATTGAGGCGGTAAAGGGGAGCCCACCCAGCGAATCCTTTCAAATAGCCGGACAACAGTTGGGATTGATAGTATTGCTCGGCTTGATGAGCATAGCGCTTTATAATGATATCCTGCGGCTGATGGGTTGATTACTGTCGTTTATCGTCGAATGATATTTTGTAATAATAAAAACTAAAAAATACATGAAGATACAAAAGTTTCTTTATAGATCGCTTTATATTTTGTTACTGACAGTCTTCTGCTCAACGGCACAGGCAGTGCAGGAATTTGTGATTCAGGATATAAGAGTGGAGGGATTACAGCGTCTGACCCCCGGTACGGTGTTCAATTATATGCCCATTGAGGTGGGGGATACGTTCAATGATCATATCTCGGTTGAGGCCGTACGTTCACTGTTTAAAACCGGTTTTTTTGATGATGTCAGGCTGGAGCGTGATGGTAATATACTCGTCGTTCTGGTCAAGGAGAGGCCGGCTATTGGCAGTATCCAGATAGAAGGGAATAAGGATATCAAGACAGAAGACCTGCTGGACGGCTTAAAAGAAGTCGGTTTTGCAGAAGGCCGGGTATTTGACCAGTCACAACTGGATCAACTTGAACGGGAGCTTCGACGGCAATACTTCTCCGCCGGCAAGTACGGCGTCAGAATCAAATCCACGGTGAAGTCGCTGGATAACAACCGTGTTGCTGTCTCCATTAATGTGTCAGAAGGAAAGGCAGCCAGAATCAAGCAAATCAATATTATCGGCAACAAGACTTTCAAGGAGAAAAAGCTGTTAAAGTCTTTTGAGTTGACCTCGAAAACCTTGTTGTCATTTTTTACCAAGACAGATCAATATTCCAGGCAAAAACTATCAGCTGATCTTGAAACTTTACGTTCTTTCTATCTGGATAATGGTTATGTCAATTTTAATATCGACTCCACGCAGGTCTCCATCACACCCGATAAAAAGGATATTTACATCACCATAAATATCACCGAAGGTGATCAGTACACCATTTCCGGCGTCAAGCTGGCAGGCGAGCTTATTTTACCTGAAGAAATGCTGTTTAATTACATCAGTGTCAGGGAAGGCAGTCTGTTTTCCCGCAAGGATGTCACCAACAGCAGCACCTGGCTGACGGATCGACTGGGAGCGGAAGGTTATGCTTTTGCCAATGTTAATTCGATTCCGGATATCAATGATGAAGATAAGACGGTCGCCATCACTTTTTTTGTTGATCCGGGCAAACGTGTTTATGTCAGGCGTATTAATTTTACCGGCAATACCCGCACACGTGACGAAGTCATACGCCGTGAAGTGCGCCAACAGGAAGGCGGCTGGATTTCCACACCGATGGTCGAGCGCGGCAAAATTCGTATGCAACGCCTGGGTTATTTCAAGGAAGTGAATGTGGAAACACCGGCAGTGCCGAACTCTGCCGATCAGGTGGATGTCGAGTATACGGTCGAAGAAAAACCCTTTGGCAATTTTCTTGCCGGTATCGGTTTTTCACAGACACAGGGGATAATTCTGCAAACCAGCATTACCCAGGATAATTTTCTGGGCAGCGGCAAACGTATACAGTTTGCATTTAACAACAGCCAGGTCAATCGGCGACTCGGCCTGGGTTACGTGAATCCCTATTATACCGTCGATGGTATCAGTCGAGGTTTTAACCTTAATTATCAGGAAACCCGGGCTTTTAATTCCAATGTAACGGCTTTCGACAGCAGGGTTTACGGCGGGGGAGTCAGTTTTGGTATTCCTGTTACTGAATATAATTTCGTCAGCACCGCCGCGAACTACGAAAATACCCGTTTGTCAGAGGATGGTTTTTTCGCAAAACAGGTGCAGGAATTTATCGACGAGAACGGTAATGTTTTTGATATTTTCAGATTAAGTGCCGCTTTTTCCTATGACACACGTAACAAAACCATTCTGCCCGAAAGTGGTGTGTTACACCGGGTCAGCGCTGAATTAGCCGTGCCCTTTTTCGGAGATTCTTTACAGTTTTACAAGCTGAATTATCGAGCCCAGTATTTCCGCCCGATATTTGGTGATTTTATCTTCTCCATGAAGGGTGATTTTGGCTATGCTGACGGTTATGGTAATCTGGACGATCTTCCCTTCTTTGAGAACTATTATGCCGGTGGTCCACGCTCGGTGCGGGGTTATAAGGAAAACACCCTGGGTCCCAGAGATTCATTTAATCGACCGCTTGGTGGTAATATCAAGATAGTGGCTGGTGCTGAAATCATTATCCCGGTCCCTTTCCTCAAGGAATTTGATCAGGTGCGTATGGCAGGGTTCTTCGATGCGGGCAATGTCTATGGCAAAGATGAGAACTTTTCTTTTGGCGAATTGCGTTATTCGGCGGGACTGAGTGGCATCTGGATATCACCCTTTGGTCTGGTCAGTGTCAGCATTTCCAAGCCAATAGGCGATAAACCCGGCGACAGGGTACAACAGTTTCAGTTTACTTTCGGCAATTCTTTCTAGAGAATGAGCGGAATACACGCATAGTTGGTTGCAGATATCATTTACATAACTAATTGGAGCAAGACCATTGAATAAAATGAGTATACATTTGGTAGTAGCAGGCTTGTTGTTATCAATTTCAGCCTTCACAAATACCTACGCGGATGAATATAAAATTGGTGTTGTTAACGCGATAAGAATCCTGGAAAAATCACCACAAGCGGAAAAAATGCGTAAGTTGATTGAGAAGGAATTTGCTCCGCGCGATCGGGAATTGGTGGCTTCGCAAAAGAAACTGAAAGAGCTGGAGGACAGATTGACCAAGGACGCGGCCATTATGAGCGAGACCGAAAGAAAAAAGCTGGAGCGGGATATTGTCAATCAGCGTCGTGATTTGAAACGCAGTCAGGATGAATTCAGGGAAGACCTGACATTTAGACGGAACGAGGAGATTGCCAAAATTCAAAAAGAAATTGTTGACGCGATTAATAAGGTTGCCAAGGCCAACCAATATGATGTTGTGTTGAGCGAGGGGGTCATTTTTGCCAGTGCCAAGGTCGATATTTCACAAATCGTAATCGACCACCTGAAAAAAATGAATGGCAAGTAGGATAGAAGCTTCTGTCAATAAATATTTGTGCCGGGCAGGTAACGCCGTTGTGTATTTTTTGTATGGCGTATAGTGCCGTTGTATATTCTTCGTATGGCAAATGATACCGATGTGTGTTTTTTGTATAGCAAATTTTAATTTCTGATACTTCCTATCGTGTATACCCTCGGCGAAATTGCAGAGATTACCGGCGCCGAGCTCGATGGGGATCCCGGTCAAAAGATCAAGCGATTGTCATCCCTGGCGAGTGCCAGGGCAGGTGAACTCAGTTTTCTGGCTAACAAGCGCTATGTCCGTTATCTAAAATCCACCAGGGCCTATGCCGTCATACTCTCGGCAAAAGACAGGCATCATTGCCCGGTGCAGACGCTGGTTTGTGATGATCCCTATCTTGCCTTTGCCCGTGCATTGCGGCATATGGAGCCGGACTCCGATTTTATATCCGGCATTCATCCCAGTGCGGTTATTGACAGGCAATGTGAGATAGATTCGTCCTGCTATATAGGCGCGAATTCAGTTATTGGCAGCGGCAGCAAGATTGCCGGACGGGCCTACGTCGGACCGGGCTGTGTGATAGGCAGGGGAGTGTCAGTGGGGGAAAAGACAGCTCTCATTGCCAATGTCACTTTATGTGACGGTGTGAAGATCGGCCGGAACGGCTTGTTACATCCTGGGGTGGTGATCGGTGCGGATGGTTTCGGTATCGTCAACGATCATGGTGAATGGTTGAAAATACCACAGATTGGTTCGGTATCAATCGCTGATGATGTTGAAATCGGGGCCAACACGACAGTGGATCGGGGAGCGCTTGAGGATACGGTAATAGAAAACGGGGTGAAGCTGGATAACCAGGTGCAGATAGGCCACGGTGTGAGGGTCGGCGCGCATACGGCCATCGCCGGGTGCGTCGGCATCGCTGGTAGTGCCGTGATAGGCAGACGCTGTATGATAGGCGGTCAGTCGGCGGTCAGCGGACACATAGAAATAGCCGATGACGTGATTATTACCGGTATGTCAGGCGTATCCAATTCCATAAAGGAAGCAGGCGTATACTCCTCGGGCATACCTGTCACTACGAATGCCAAATGGCGAAAAAATATTGCCAGATTCAGAAACCTTGACGAAATAGCGAGAAGACTGTTTAAGCTGGAAAGACGTTCCGGCGATGAAAATGGCCCCGAATAAACCACCTGGATAAAATAATCCATGACCATACTTGATATCTGCCAGATCAAAAAGGTGCTTCCGCACCGTTACCCGTTTTTGTTAATCGACAAAGTCATCGATTTCAAATCCGGTGAATATCTTACGGCCATTAAAAATGTCACTGTGAATGAACCCTTTTTTGAAGGGCATTTCCCGCAACAACCGATCATGCCTGGCGTGTTGATTATTGAGGCCATGGCGCAGGCCACCGCACTTTACGGGGAACTGGTGATAAAAGACGGTATGGATGACGATATTCTGTACTACCTTGTGGGTGTCGATAAGGCCAGGTTTCGCCAAACAGTCGGTCCCGGCGATCAACTGGTGCTGCGGGTCGATTTTAAAACGGTCAAACGCAATATCTGGAAATTTTCCACCACGGCCAGAGTCGATGATAAACTGGTGGCTTCAGCCATTCTGATGACAACCATCGCGGAACCGCAGTCTTGATCGATCCTGGTGCCATCGTACATCCTGATGCCCATGTCAGTGACAGTGCCACTATTGGCGCCTATTGTGTTATAGGTGCAAATGTGGAGATTGGTGAGGGAAGCTGGATTGGTCCTCATGTCGTCATCAACGGTCCAACCATCATCGGCAAGAACAACAAAATATTTCAGTTCTGTTCTATCGGAGACGATCCCCAGGACAAAAAGTATGAAGGCGAAAGCGAATCTGCGCTTGAGATTGGAGACAACAATGTTATACGGGAATATTGCTCGATCAATCGTGGAACCGGACCTGGCGGGGGACTGACTCGTCTGGGGAATGATAACTGGATCATGGCCTATGTCCATATTGCCCACGACTGTCAGATCGGTAATCATACGGTATTTGCGAACAACACCACACTCGCAGGTCATGTTCTCATTGAAGATTATGTGATTCTGGGGGGCTTCACCGGCGTGCACCAGTTTTGTCGCATAGGCAAACACAGCTTTTCCGCCATATCGACTGTGATCGTTAAAGATGTTCCTCCCTATCTGATGATCTCAGGTAATACGGCCAGGCCTACCGGTCTGAACAGAGAGGGGCTGAAGCGTCATGGCCTGTCCGGGGAGAAAATTGATAAATTAAAAAAGGCCTACAGGGCAATCTATCGTGATGGCTTGCTTTTGAAAGATGCGTTGGAAGAGCTGCGTGTCCTGGCCGATGATTGTCCTGAAGTCGACGACTTCATTCAGTTCATTCAGGAGTCTGAACGCGGTATTGCACGTTAGGCAGCTGATCAGGAATAGAAAACCTGTTGTGGTTTCAATATCATTTTGCAGACGTGCCGACGGTTTATCAGCCCACCCGTTTCAGTATTAATCAGCGAGTCAGATCATGTTGCGTATCGGTATAGTGGCAGGTGAGGCATCAGGAGATTATCTAGGTGCGCATCTCATCAAAGCATTGAAGGCACATCGCAGTGATATCGTTATCGAGGGGATCGGCGGAATAAGAATGCAGGCAGAGGGTTGCAGGAGTATATTCCCGATGGAAAAACTGGCGGTCATGGGCATAGTGGAAGTGCTGGGAAGCTATCGCGAGTTGCTTGGGATACGCAGGCATTTACTTGAGCATTTTATCAACAAGCCACCGGATATCTTTATCGGTATCGATGCTCCGGATTTCAATCTTGGGTTGGAGCAAAAACTGCGCCGGGGCGGCGTGCTGACGGTTCACTATGTCAGCCCATCCGTCTGGGCCTGGAGAAAATACCGCATCAGGAAGATTGCCCGAGCTGTCGACCTGATGTTGACGCTTTTTCCTTTCGAGCTGGATATTTACCGGCAGCACAATATTAATGCAGAAACAGTCGGACATCCTCTGGCGGAGCAGATTGACATGCAACCGGACAAGATGGCGGCACGACAACGACTGGGACTGGACAGGAAGAAAACCGTCATTGGTATTATGCCGGGCAGCCGCAAAAGTGAAATGAGTCGTCTACTGCCGCCGTTCTTACGAACGGCAGAGTTATGTTACAAACAATCAGCAGACCTGCAGTTTATCAGCAGTGTCCTTGATGCCCGCTCTGTGGATTATTGCCGGCAGATCCAGTCAGAATTATCACTGGAGCATTTGCCATTAACCTTCCATCAGGATCGCGTCCATGATGTGCTGGAGGCTGCTGATGTGCTGTTACTGGCATCCGGGACCATCACTTTGGAAGCGATGCTGTTTAAACGGCCAATGGTGGTGGCTTACAAACTTCACCCCGTCACGCATTTTTTTGTAAAAATGCTGACATATATCGATCATGCGGCACTGCCAAATTTACTGGCAGGCATGGAACTGGTACCGGAGTGTCTGCAAAAGCAATGCTATCCCGAGCGTCTTGGCAGTTTTTTACAAAACTGGCTGAATCATCCTGAAGAAGTGGCTGAGCTGGAACATAAATTTGCACAAATTCATGCTTCCCTGAAAAAAAATAATGGTGAATTGGCGGCTGCCAGTGTTTTGAGTTTGCTTGATACAAAGTAATATGAAAAGTATGCGAACCGAGAGCTTTATAGAAAGAAAACTTGTCGCGGGCGTAGACGAAGCAGGGCGGGGTCCCCTGGCAGGACCTGTGGTGGCCGCTGCTGTCATTCTTGATGATAATGTTGTCATAGCGGGACTGGGTGATTCAAAGACCATCTCGGAGCAACGACGTTACAAGCTGGCTGCAGAAATCCGACAAAAGTCTATTGCCTGGGCGACAGCCCGGGTTGAACACGAAGAGATTGATGATCTGAATATCCTTAATGCCAGCATGTTAGCCATGCAAAGGGCTGTTCAGGGCCTGAGTGTCTACCCACATCATGTCCAGGTCGATGGTAATCGATGCCCCGAGTTAGCTTGCAGTGTCGAGGCGATAGTCAAAGGGGATGCGTTAATTCCGGCTATCGGTGCGGCATCAATATTGGCGAAAGTGACCAGGGACGCCCACATGGTCGAGATGGATAAACGCTATCCCGGTTATGGTTTTGCCCGGCACAAGGGCTATCCCACCAAACAACATACCGAGGCCCTCGCGCGCCTGGGTATTTGCGAAATTCATCGTCGAAGTTATGCCCCCGTGCGCTTGTACATTCTTCAGCGATAATCAGTATGTCTTACAGTTTCGTACATCTTCATGTTCATTCGGAATACTCATTGGTCGATGGTCTCTTGCGAACCGATGTACTGGCAAGGAGCTGTGCCGATCTGGGCATGCCGGCATTGGCACTGACGGAACAGGCCAATTTTTTCTCGTTGATAAAGTTTTATCGACAGGCGCAAAAGTACGGCGTCAAACCTGTGGCGGGTGTGGAAATCAGTTTGCTTGATGAGCGTGTGAAGAAGGGATCAAGCAAAATCGTACTGCTTTGCCAACACCTTGAAGGTTATCGCAGTCTCTGTCGTTTGATCACACGCAGCTATACAGAGGGGCAGATACAGGGAATGCCTTACGTCCGGCGCGAATGGCTGAATGACAGGGGTGATGGTCTTATTGCATTGTCCTGCGCTCGTGACGGGGATATCGGTCAGGCCCTGTTAAATGGCAATCATGACCTTGCCAAAACACTGCTGAGTGAATGGCTGAATTTATTCCCGGATCGTTTTTATCTGGAGTTGCAACGAACCGGGCGACCAAAAGAAGACATGTATATTGAAGGCGCTGTAGCCCTGGCCGGGGATTTTCAGGTACCTGTTGTTGCTACGAATGATGTCCGCTTTCTGAAAACAGAGGACTTTGATGCGCATGAAGCAAGGGTGTGTATTCAACAAAGTTATACGTTGAGTGATCCGCGTCGCCCCCGACTGTACAGCCCCCAGCAATATCTGCGCAGCGCCGAAGAAATGGCCGGTCTGTTTGAAGATATTCCTGAAGCCATTGAGAACACGGCACTTATTGCACAGCGTTGTAATCTGGAACTGACACTGGGCGAATACTTTTTACCGCATTTTCCGGTACCTGAAGACAAGGACGAGCAGAGCTGTTTACGTGAAGCGGCAGAAGCGGGTCTGGCGCGGATTTTAGATGAGAGCTGCGACAATAACGCGAACGGTCAGGCCCTGGATCGGCAACAGTATCAGAACAGGTTGTCCTCAGAACTGGATGTCATCATCGATATGGGTTTCCCGGGTTACTTTCTTATCGTCGCCGATTTTATCCAGTGGGCCAAAGAACAGCAGATACCGGTGGGGCCGGGGCGAGGCTCCGGTGCGGGTTCGCTGGTGGCATATGCTCTGGGCATTACCGCGCTGGACCCGATTAAATACGAACTGTTGTTTGAACGCTTCCTTAATCCCGAACGTGTATCGCTGCCTGATTTTGACATCGATTTTTGTATGGATCGACGTGATGAAGTTATCGAATACGTGTCACAGCGTTATGGTCGTGATCGTGTTTCACAAATCATTACCTACGGGAGTATGGCCGCCAAAGCGGTGGTGCGGGATGTCGGTCGTGTGCTGGGACAACCTTATGGTTTTGTTGACCAGATTGCCAAGCTGATTCCCTTCGATCTGGGTATCACGCTTGAAAAAGCCATGAAAGATGAGGTCGTCCTGCGTAAACGTTACCGGGAAGAAGAAGAAGTGAAAATTCTGATAGACCTGGCACAAAAACTGGAAGGTTTGTCGCGTAATGCCGGAAAACATGCGGGTGGCCTTATTATCGCGCCGCAACCACTGACCGATTACATGCCACTGTATTGTGAACAGGGTTCAACGGTTACCTCAAGTCAACTGGATATGGGGGATGTGGAAGCTGTCGGCCTGGTTAAATTTGATTTTCTGGGTCTGCGGACTTTGACCATTATTGACTGGGCGGTCAAGGATGCCAATTTGCTTCGAGCCGCGAATAATGAAGCTGCCATCGATATCATGAAGATCCCGCTGGATGATGAGCCTACCTACAAACTGATTCAGGCTATGCAGACAACATCAATATTTCAGCTCGAATCGGATGGCATGAAAAAACTCATCAATGATTTGAAGCCCGATAATTTTGATCATCTGGTGGCCCTGGTCGCCCTGTTCCGTCCGGGCCCGCTGCAGTCGGGAATGGTGGATGATTTTGTCAACCGCAAGCACGGGGCGAAAGTGGATTACCCCCATCCCTCTTTGGAACATATTCTGCGCCCGACTTACGGCGTGATTCTTTATCAGGAGCAGGTCATGCAGATTGCCCAGGTGCTTTCCGGCTATACGCTGGGCGGTGCAGATCTGCTGCGTCGCGCCATGGGGAAAAAGAAAGAAGAAGAAATGGCCAGGCAACGCAGTGTTTTCGTCGAGGGTGCAGTAAAAAACGGGGTGGATAAAGCGATTGCCACAAGAATATTCAACCTGATTGAATTGTTTGCCGGTTATGGCTTCAATAAGTCTCATTCAGTCGCCTATGCGCTGTTGTCTTATCAGACAGCCTGGTTGAAAACACATTACCCGGCTGCCTTTATGGCGGCGGTGTTTTCATCGGATATGGATAACACCGACAAGAGTGTGGTATTGAGTGAAGAACTGCAACGCATGAAAGTGGAACTTTTGCCACCGTCAGTGAATGAGAGTGAATATAAATTCAGCGTTGCTGATGCTTCTACCATTCGCTTTGGTCTTGGTGCGATTAAAGGGGTAGGTGAAGGTGCTATTGAAAATATCGTTATCGAAAGGGAGGCAAACGGTAAATTCAGGGACTTGTTTGATTTTTGTAATCGAATAAATTTACGAAAAGTGAACAAACGCGTACTGGAGGCCCTGATACGTTCAGGTGCAGCGGATGATCTGGGGCCGGGCAGAAGTGTCATGATGGCAAGTTTGGCCAGAGCTACGCAGATTGCTGAACAGTTGAATCAGGATGTGAGCAGGGGACAGGATGATATGTTCGGTCTTGAGGTCGCTGCGGATAATCCGGAAAGCAGAGGCCGAAACGATCAGGACAAGTCAGCCTTTACCGATGCGCCGGAATGGGATGATCACGAGCGTTTGCGCGGCGAAAAGGAAACGCTGGGTTTCTATTTCAAGGGTCACCCTATTATGAAATACGAAGTGGAATTGGCCCGGGTTACCAGTTGCCGACTACGGGATGTTCGCCCGGGTATGCTTACCGTTGCGGGTTACATAGAGAGCATTCGTATGCGATCAGGCAGTCGGGGTAAAACCGCCGAAATAAGACTGGATGATCGTACTGCCCGTATGCAGCTCATTTTGTATCCTGAAGTCAACCAGAGATACCGGGATATCCTGATAAAAGACCGCTTGATTATCGTCAAGGGGGAAGCGAAGGTAGATGACTACAAGGGAGTGGGCTATGTTATTGATGGCAAGGAAGTATTTACCCTTGAGCAGATCCGTCAATTGCATGCCCAGCTGATACTGCGGATAGATGCCGCTATGATAAAAAACGGAGTCATGTCTGAATTACAGGCATTATTGTCCTCGTACAACACGGGAAACAGCTCGATTGTTGTCGAGTACATGAGCGGACAGGCATACACCCGTCTACGCTTTGGTCAGGCCTGGAGAGTCAGCATCAATGATCAGATGTTGGCGGAACTTGATGGATTACTGGGGGCAGATAAGGTCGAACTTGATTATACTTAGCGTATTTTCCGGATAATATGATTGTTTTACATGTAATAGAGCACAATATTGACGAACAGGAGCTGACGAGACATCATTAATCGCCACGCACACACTTTGCGGTATCAACCTGTCCATGCATAAAAAATGAATTTTCTTGATTTTGAACAACCCATTGCAGAGTTGGAAGCAAAAATTGAAGAGTTGCGCTACGTTGGTAATGACAGTGATATCAATATCAGCGAAGAGGTTTCCAAACTGGAGAAACGCAGTAACGAGCTGACGGCGTCCATTTTCTCATCTTTGGATGCCTGGCAGGTCTCCCAGGTGGCCAGGCACCCGCAACGACCTTATACGCTCGATCATATAGAACGTATTTTTTCAGACTTTCATGAGTTACATGGTGAACGCTATTTTGGCGATGATCCTGCGATTGTTTCCGGCCTCGGCAGGTTGGACGGGCAGCCGGTCGCCATCATTGGACATCAGAAGGGTCGCGATATAAAAGAAAGAATAGAGAGAAATTACGGTATGCCGAAACCAGAGGGCTACCGCAAGGCTTTGCGTATCATGAAAATGGCTGAACGTTTTTCTCTGCCCGTTATCACGTTTATGGATACTCCCGGCGCCTATCCCGGTATTGGAGCGGAAGAGCGAGGACAGAGCGAGGCTATCGCCCGGAATCTGCTGGTCATGTCCGAATTACGTACGCCGATCATTTCAGTGGTCATAGGAGAGGGAGGCTCCGGTGGCGCTCTGGCGATTGGTGTGACAGATAAACTGATGATCCTGGAGTACAGCACCTATTCGGTCATATCACCGGAAGGTTGTGCCTCCATACTCTGGAAAAGTGCCGACAAGGCAGCTGTCGCCGCGGAGGCCATGGGGATTACTGCGGAACGATTAAAACAGGCTGGTGTTGTGGATGAGATTATCAAGGAACCCCTCGGTGGAGCGCACCGGGACTATGATGCGGTTTCGGCCAGTATCAAATCAGCACTGAAAAGCAGCCTGAACATCTTACAGCAACTTAGCATTGACGAATTACTGAAGCAACGATATGCGAAGCTGCGATCTTTCGGAAATTTCCAGTAACAGCCGGGCTTACGGGATCAAAACCGGATAAGTTTTTCCATTTAGATATCTCACGTTTGAAGCCAACATCATTCTCTGCTGCCACTGTGTTAACAACTCTGGAGGCCTTGCCGGTATCAGGGCCCTATTATGTTGCCTACAGCGGTGGCCTGGATTCCCACGTTTTGTTACATACATTATTCTCGATTAAATCAGAACTCTCTAATGAAATTCACGCGCTTCACGTTAATCATGGTCTACATGTTGCCGCAGATGACTGGGTTGTACATTGTGAAAATACTTGTAAAAACCTGAAGATTGACTTTACTGCATTGAAAATTGAACAGCCCTGCCCGCAGGGTGAGAGTCGGGAGGCCTGGGCGAGGCAAAGGCGATATCAATTGCTGGCAGCACAGATAACAGATGATGCCGTACTGCTGACAGCCCATCATCGGGATGACCAGGCCGAGACACTGTTGTTGCAAATGACTCGTGGTGCTGGCGTGAAGGGCCTGGCGGCCATGCCGGCAGTAAAGCGCCGTGGCAGGCTTTGGCACCTGAGGCCTTTACTGGATATCAATCGACGGCAACTGCTGGACTACGCAAAGCAGCACAGGCTGAAGTGGATTGAGGACGACAGCAACAGTGATCTCGCCTATGATCGTAATTTTTTCAGGCAGGAGATATTGCCAACGCTGGCACAACGCTGGCCAAACATTGCCACTACCTTGTCCCGTGTCGCGGCTCATCAGGCCGAGGCCATGTTGTTGCTGGATGAACTGGCTGAATCCGACCTGTCCGCTTGTATTGATAACGACAGGCAGCGACTGAACCTGGAAAAAATATCAATTCTTTCATCCGCACGGCAGGCTAACATTATCAGGTGCTGGCTGCGGCAACGGGATCAACCGGTGCCGGATACCAGGAAAATGCAGGAAATTTTGAATGCTTTGTTACCCGCCAGAGTGGATGCTTCTCCCCTGGTAAGCTGGCCAGGCGTTGAACTCAGGCGTTACAAAAATTATCTCTATGCCATTGCACCGCTGGCGGAACACGACAGAGATAATGTCGTGAACTGGCATCTGGAGACGATATGCCAACTTAGTGAAGGTGCGATAAGCGCACGGTTGGCAAAAGGTGTCGGAATAAAAGTCGGCGTCTGCCCGGAACGAAAACTGCAGTTGCGTTATCGTCAGGGTGGAGAAAAGATCCGCTTGAGGCACAAGAATCACAGGCAGGAGTTAAAGAAATTGTTTCAGGAGAGAGGTGTTCCTCCATGGTGGCGTGATCGTATCCCCTTGCTTTATCTTGATGACAAGTTGATTGCGGTGGCGGGATTATGGATTGATGCCGAAGCTTGTAGCGACGGGAATGAGATTTCCTGGCAGATCCACTGGAGCGCTCAGAAAAAGCTTATGCTCCATGAGGGCAGCGCGGATGCCCGTTGATCTGTTCAGCGCCGCCAGGGACTGCTTGAAGGAAAATAATCTGGAAAAAAAGATTCAACTCTCTACAGCGACAGTCAAGCGATGCCGCCAGGGATTTTCTTTAAAGAAAGTGACGGTTGAATCAACGCATTGCGTGGGTCGGCCGTGCAAACCCAGACTGGTTCCGCCGAAGGCTCTGCCCCGCCGTGGTTTCGGCACTCAGCAAGCACGTCTGTCACTGCTGCATGCGATTGCGCATATCGAATTCAATGCCATCAATCTGGCCTGGGATGCCATTTATCGCTTTCAGGACATGCCGGAGGATTACTATTGGGACTATTTGCAGGTAGCACAGGAAGAAACCGGGCATTTCTCATTACTGCGTACCCATCTTAACAGGGCGTCATATGACTATGGGGATTTTGATGCCCATGACGGTTTATGGACGATGGCCGAGAATACAGCTGAGGATGTGCTGCACAGGATGGCAATTATTCCAGGAGTGCTTGAAGCCAGAGGACTCGATGTGACTCCCGCGATGATAAAAAAGTTTGCTGATACCGGTGAGACAGAAATCGTCGAAACACTTGAAACCATATATAGAGAGGAAATCGGTCACGTGAGGACAGGTATTTTCTGGTTTCGATATATTTGTTCACAACGCGGACTTGAAGCTGAAAGTACATTTATTCAGCTCATTAAACAATATCAGCTTGATGAATTCAGGGGAGGGCTGAACAAAGCAGCCAGAATTGAGGCGGGCTTCAGTCAGCAGCAACTGGATTTTCTGGAAGCTGAATTTGTTGGCAACTGAAACGGTTGTTGACAAGAAGCGGCACAGAGTAATCACGAATCCCGAAAATAGCGACAGTTTTTGAACTGAAACGACTTTGAGAAAGAAGGGTGCCTGTCGTCAGACAGGGATCTCGACATGGTGGAGGCACTGTCATCCTGGAATGGAAGCGCCTGGATTTCGCATCCGGGGCCACAAAGTGCCAATTACACCGTTGCCACAGGACCGGACCGGTTTTGTCTGTATTCTTTGCGTATTACATGGATAGCGCTAAACTTTTGCCCGATCATACCGATATGTGGTTTGGGGATTTGTTCTCTCCATGACGACTGCTTCTCGAGTGTAGCTGCCAACGCCATGAAAAAATATCATAAAATCACATTGTTTATCGTTGCTGTCGCGGGGGCTCTGGCAATAATCACCATGTTCGTGTTGGACTATCAAATGCGGTCAATCCTTCATAAACGTATCGAAACCAATCTCTCCGGTTTAGCGCGAACGGCCCTGATATTCGTACCTGATAACACGGCGAAGCAAAACGTCGCTGTTTTCGACAGCCTGGCTGATCGTCTGGGCCAAGCCAGTCACGCCCGAATCACCTATATTGATCATGAAGGTGTGGTATTGGGTGATTCCGAATTATCCCTGGCCGAAGTGGGATCTGTTGAAAGCCATGCTAGCAGACCCGAAGTCATGCAAGCATTGAAAACAGGTCATGGTAAAAGTATTCGTTACAGTAATACACTGAAAGAATCAATGATGTATTTTGCCATGAGCAATATCAAGGAGGTCATGCACAGCTCAGGCTCTTCAGAGTCTCCACACATCTTCGTTGCCCGGGCATCAATGCCGTTGGCAAGCGAATCCGCTCTTATTGTCGAAATGCGCTTCGGCCTGACCGTTATTACACTGCTCAGCCTGCTTTCTTTATTACTGTTGTGGATATTGGCATTACGTATACTTAAACAAGCCATAGCTGATGAACAAAGCGTTCTGGAACAGCGTGTTGAAGATCGCACTCGGGAAATTTCCCTGCTGCAGAACCTGAGCAGTTTACTCAATGCCTGCAAGAATATTGATGAGGCTGCCAGGGTGATTCAGAATCTTGTCCCGACATTGTTACCCAGGACATTAGGGGCAGTATTCATGATAAATTCCTCCAGGAATATGTGTGAGTTAATCGTCTTCTGGGGAGAAAAGGGGCCGAAAAATGATAAATTTGACCCTGGTGATTGCTGGGCACTGCGTAAAGGACATCCGTATTATTCGAATGAAAATGACGTGCAGATCCTCTGCCCGCATTCAGACTATACACTGTCCGCCCCGACACTCTGTATCCCGCTGACCGCCCAGGGGAATACACTCGGCAGTTTGCATCTGAACTTCAGGCATACAGAGCTGACTGTCGATATGCGAAGGCTGGCCATGTCGGTCGCAGAGCAGATCAGTCTGGCACTGGCTAATATAAGCCTTCGTGACGATTTGTTTCAACAGGCGATACGTGATCCCCTGACCGGGCTGTACAATCGACGTTATCTGACTGAATCCACGGAGCAATCGATTAACCTGGTGAAACGCAATAACTCTGGAATGGCCGTCGTCATGCTGGATGCGGATCACTTCAAACGTTTTAATGACACTTTCGGTCATGAAGCAGGCGACATCGTGTTGAAGCGTATAGCCAGAGAAATCAGACAAAGTACAAGGGCATCGGATATCCCGGCCCGTTATGGTGGCGAAGAGTTTTGTATCGTTTATACGAATATCGTACTTGATGAAGCCATCCACCTCGCCGAAAAATTACGTGAAAATATCAGTTCGCTTGATCTCGAACTTGATCATATAAAACTGGGACAGGTGACTGTATCACTGGGACTCGCCATGTATCCTGATCACGCAGACAATGTGGAACAATTATTGATTATGGCTGATGAGGCGCTTTACAGGGCAAAAGGCGATGGCAGAAATAAGTTAGTTGTTGCCTCTGGCAGTCGCTGATATGAGCCGGGACACGTCCGTTTTGAGCTAAAATGAAATGCGGTCTTGTGTCTTTGCCTGCAACAGCAATATACACAGCCGGTTCGTTATATTCTAATCTGCGGGTACTCTGGTCTTCTGAATGGCGGTGTCATCGCTTAATTGATAATCCTCAGAATACAGTGTGAAACGAAGATAGATATCGCCAATCTCTATGATATCACCTTCCTGTAACTTTTGTTTTGACACTACCTGCTCTTCGTTCACGTAAACGCCGTTCAGTGACGACATATCAGTGATAAAAAAACTACCGTCGTTATCGCGATGTATCTCGGCGTGGAGTCGGGATATGGAAGTGTCGTCCAGTGACAATTCATTGTCACGACTGCGGCCAATACGCCAGGTCGTGCTCAGAATGGGATAGCGTCTGGAATGTTCTTCCTGGGAAACGAGATAGGCAAAGGGTTTGTTCTGCTGTTGAAAGCTATTGGCGATCGTCGTCTTGTCAGGCTGCTTTCTGTATATAAGGATAAGTGTTACCAGTGCTATCAGGAACAGGATGACAAGCGCAACGGGCAGACCATACCATAACCAGAAGTCAATTTTTTCCGACTCGGACACCGGTACGGCCATCTTAACAACTGCTGGTGGCGGTGCCACCTGAATGGGTGCTGCAAGTGGAGCAGGGGCTTTTTCAGCCGGGCTGACAGGCAATGACACCGGCACTCTTGTTTTGATGCTGCCGATATCAGTGGTAAATTCCAGTGTGACTTCGACCGGGGACAGCATGGTGTTGGTAGCAAGGGCCGACATATCAACAGTGAATCCTTCGCCCCGGTCAACGTTACTGTAGGGGTCACGATAGAATTTTTCTTCCAGATCGTAGTGACTGTCCGCTTCGGTAAAGGTCCCTCCTGTTTCTTCGCTTAAACGACGGAGTGTTTGCAGGGCAACAGAAAGAGTGACAGAGCGGGGAAAACCAATACTGTTTATAACGATGCCCTTTTTTCTAGCTGCCTTGATGACGTCAGAGTGAAAGTAGGCTTTATCTTCCGCCTGACCATCGGAAAAAAGGTAAATGGCTTTTCGTCCGGCGTTGACGCGGGACAGTTTCTCAATGGTTAAAAGCAGGCTGCGGTATAATTCAGTTGTTCTTCCTTTTGCTTTGATATTTTTTGCTGCTGCAATAATCTGCTTCTTACTGGATCCGATGGGAGCCAGTATACGCAGTTTTTTATCGAAACTGGCCAGGCCCAGTTGCTGTGAAGGACCACTGGCATCAAGCATTTTTTCCAGTTGTCGAATATTTTTTTCAATAACATTTTGCCTGCCCGGATCACTGGTATCAATCAGAAAGATTATTGCGGTGACATCGTCGCCGACTTTGTGGGTCTTTTCTACAGGCAGTTCCAGTCCGTCAGAATATGCCCGGATATTACTTGCCGGACCCGGAAACAACAAACGGTAGTAACAACGGAGTGAGGTTTTATTTTCCTGAGAGCAACGTATATCGATATCGTTGCTCAGGTGTTGCCAGGCAAAAAGAGGCGTGCTGATGGCACACGAGACGGCAATGATCAGTAAAACTTGACAGCTTAATTGTTGCAGGCGCATTTATTTGTCAGGTATGAGCAGGTCGGGCAGATCGTAAAACTGAATGTTAATGGATTCCTGTCCAAGTCTGTTGCCGTCTTCAACTTGTATTTTGCCCCTCTCATCCTCTTCCTCGATCTCACCTAACAAGGGCACGCCCTTCTTCAGTTTAGTATTTGCCAGCACAATTTTCTCGTACAATGCATTTGAATAGGGAAATTCGTAGGCGCGCGGTGGTGTATTTGTGCTCAGATCGTCAATATGCGTCAGCCAAAGATAGATAGCCCCTTCATCACCGGTGATCTTGTCAGGTTGTTGAACATGAGCTGCTATCAGACGGAAATTACTGGGCGGCAGATCTTTCGTCGGCCAACCCAACAAGGGGGAAAAGGAAACAAAGCTGATAACGTAAAACAGCGTGGTAATGATGATGGCTCCAGCCTTGACCTGCCATGACCATTTCGAGTACAGGTTAAGACTCAATAACAGTATCGCGATAAGAATGTAGGCGGCAATCAACCCGGAAATACTCAAAGTAACCACAAAAACCCCCTTTTAATGACAGGATGTAGTGTATGTCGCGAGAGGACAGGTGCTCATAGCGACAAATTTTGTTAACCGATAGACACCAGCTTCTTCGGCAAGAAATTTATGTCGTAAACTTTGCCGTCAGCACCGATATGAAAACGCAGGACTGTCTTTTCATCACCCGCTTCTCCCAGGTTGATCGTACCGTAATAGATAACCTCCAATGCCGGATTGACTTTGACAAGCCGAACGTTGACATCGACAGCCTTTTTGGTCACCGACGCATAATAATGCAGATTAACGACATATTCGCCTCGTACCACCCCGCGAATGGTTACTACTTCCTGATTCAGCGGGTTCTGAAGTTCTTCACCATTGACCGTAATGGTATCGTTGAGCAGTCCTCTATCATCCCGGTCAAGGTGTAACAAACCGGCTTCCGGACTTCTGAACCAGATAATCCTGCCATCGGGATCTTCCACCCAGGTGTCGATATCATCAGGACTGTTGTCCTCCCAGGTAACGGTCAGTATATACTCGGCCTTCGGATCAATAATACCGGATTTGGCATCCGGATTCATGAACATGATGGCGACCAGAAACAGAAAGGTAAAACCCAACAGGGCATTAAACAGGAGATCCGTGAATGGGTCTGATTCGGAACGTCGACGAGTATACATAACGCTCAGTTTGCCGGTTTCAGTTTCGGCAGAACATAGACGCTGCTGAGGTGTTTTGCCGTGTCGATCAGATCGTCGGCACCGCGATCCAGCATATGGTACTGGATGCCGGCGAGAATACTGCAAACCAGTCCGGCAAAGGTGGTGTAAAGAGCGGTGCCCATTCCAGAACTCATTTGTTTAAGGATTTTCTGGACGGTACCAATGTCAACATCCGTGATATTGACAACGGTTCCCAGCATTAACACGAAACCGACAATGGTTCCCAGCAAGCCCAGTTTCACCATAATATCGGTGACAAACCAGCCGATATCATGGGGTTTCTTCAGTCTTGATTCATATACGTCCAGTAAATCGCCATTCTGCTTGTTTGATTCGCTGTTATCGTTGTTTTTTTCATGTGTGGTCTTGTATATCAAATCATGAAGATAGTCACTCAGCACAGAATCGGGGAGGACATGAAGACCGTTAACGTGTACACGACCGTTACGCAGATACATATCAAGATCTCCTTCGTTTTGCAGCAGTTCCTTTATCCGTTGAGTGGCGTTCAACTGGGTTGAAATATAGCTGATGCGAAGTACACAGTGGAAGGTAATCATCAGGTAAAGCAGGCTGATGACCCAGGATATCCGGCTCTTGTCCCCGGCGTACAACAACACCAGGATGTTTTCATGCCAACTGGCAAACAGGGTGAAAAAAACCAGGCCGGTGAATATCAACCAGACCAGGAACAGGTGATGCGGTTCTTTTTCCAAACTTTTCCCCCCGGGATTTTGCTTCAAAAACGCGTTGTTTTATACAGGCTTCATTATTCTTTTTCCAGCTCCGGCCAGTCCTGTGTCGCAAATTCGACAATTTCCCGTACCAGGGAATTAATTTCTCCGGTGACAGCATTCAATGCCTGATTCGAAGTGTCCTGCGGGAGTAACGAAGCCGTGATAATCCGTTGCCGGCCGGTATCACGGATGGCAAGATGCTGAGGACAGTAATTGATGAATTCCGGTGCCAGCTCCAGCATTTTCTCTGCATAGCTCAGATTGCAAAACAGTATCACTTCATAGTCGGGAAAGCCACTGTTGCCACGTTTGCTGATGGCCTTGCCGATATGCAGGCGATTGTTTATACGAAAATTTCTTTCCGTAATCGCAAATTCAGCATCATCAAGAATCTGGTCGATTTGCTTGTCACTTGCCCTTTCGGCGAACCTGGCCGCCTGCTCGCCGCAGGCCGCCAGACCCAGCGCCAGCACGCAGACGAGTACTGGGGCGAGTTGAAAATACGACGTAACATGCCTGTATCCGAACAATATTCTTGTCATGTCATTCCCTGATGGTCACGCGGGTACCGATGGAGACATATTGGCGAAGGGCATTGATTTCGCTGTTTTTCAAGGCAATACAACCCTCAGTCCAGTTAAAGTTTTCATGGATCTCCAGCCTCTTTTTCGTGCTTTCCCCCAGCCCGTGAATACCGATATAGCCTCCCAGCGCGGTGTCCTGCGGCGGCCGTTGCCGGTCTTTCACGGCAAAGGCGATCTGCCTGAATTCCCTGGCTGTTATGATCTTGTTTTTATAGCCGTACCAGGCATCAAGCAGATTGGGATAAT
>JAJRTU010000054.1 GCA_024278135.1 Gammaproteobacteria bacterium | reverse complement strand
GGACGCCTTTGTTTCCCGCCTGAGAGAAGATATCGCGTTCCATGGCCGTAATATTTTGGAGGAATAAAATATCGCCGCAGAAAAGCAGAATCGTCTTAACGAGGAAATTACCACACCTGAAATAAGGTTAATCGGGGCCGATGGTGAGCAAGTTGGTGTCGTGAGCATTGAAGAAGCACAAAACCTTGCCGATGAAGCAGAGCTGGATCTGGTGGAGATTGTGCCAAACAGTGAGCCACCGGTATGTCGGGTAATGGACTATGGAAAGTTTCTGTTTGAACAAAGTAAGAAAAAGCATGCGGCGAAGAAAAAGCAAAAACAAATTCATGTCAAGGAAGTGAAATTTCGACCGGGTACGGAAGACGGGGATTATCAGGTCAAGTTGCGTAATCTGCTGCGATTTTTAGGTAATGGCGACAAGGTGAAGGTCACTTTGCGCTTTCGTGGCAGGGAGATGGCGCATCAGGAACTGGGCAGCAAGATGCTGGAAAGGATCAGGGCTGATCTTGAAGAATTTGGAACTGTGGAACAATTTCCGAAAATGGAAGGCCGACAGATGGTAATGGTGCTGGCGCCCAAAAAATAGAAAATTTGAGAGCAAGTGGAGTAAATGAATGCCAAAAATCAAGACTAATCGTGGCGCAGCAAAGCGATTTTCCAGGACTGCTTCGGGTAAGTTGAAACACCGTCAGTCACATCGCAGCCATATATTGACGAAAAAAAGTACTAAACGTAAACGCCATTTGCGCAACATCATCGCCCTTCATGATCATGATCAGAAGGCAGTTGCACGTCTGGTCCCCTATATTTAAGAGGAAGAAGAGATGCCAAGAGTAAAACGCGGAGTAACCGCCCACGCCCGACACAAGAAGGTGCTGGAGCAGGCCAAGGGCTACCGTGGCCGCCGCAAAAGTGTTTATCGTGTTGCGAAACAGGCGGTTACCAAAGCCGGACAGTATGCCTATCGCGATCGACGTCAACGCAAACGCCAGTTTCGTGCATTATGGATCGTTCGTATTAATGCCGCAGCGCGCGAGCAGGGTTTGTCCTACAGCCGTCTGATGGATGGTCTGCACAAGGCCAATATAGAAATTGATCGCAAGGTACTGGCTGATCTGGCCGTGACAGATAAGCCGGCATTTGCTGAACTCGCAAATCAGGCCAGATCCAGTCTCGCCAACTAAACTTTACAATATTAAGATTAGCTTGCAGGGGAACGGATCCACCGTTCCCCTTTTTTATGTACAGGATGTACGGTATGCCGCGGGCGCATGGATGCGCAGGAGCGGCTATTTACAGGATGTACAGTCAGGGTTAAAGCTCGGCAACCGCTCCCGGCGTTGCTCTAGCGCCTACTTCCATGCAGGCGTCCTGCAAACCCGAATATCCGCATCCATGTGGATCCCGTAGTAAGAGATTAATTGATTAAGCGGAGTGAAGAGCCATGAACGAACTGTCAGGAATCTGAATATGCTGGATCTTGGACAGATTATGATTGAGGCAGAGTCAGCGGTTGCCGAGGCGAGGGATTTGTCAGCCCTGGATCAGGTGCGCGTTCTCTATCTCGGCAAAAAAGGTAAGTTAACACAAGGTCTTAAACAGTTGGGACAATTACCTGCTGATGAACGCCCCACTGCAGGCCATGCCATTAACGAGGCCAAACAGCGTTTGCAGGCCCTGATATTGGAGCGCAAAACGTTGCTGGAAGTCAGGCAACTGGAAGCACAATTGGCGGCAGAGCAACTCGATATTACGCTGCCGGCGCGTGGGCAACGTCCCGGTAGTTTACACCCGGTCACGCTGACGCTGGCAGAGATAGAAAGGTTGTTTACCCAGACCGGCTTCGAAGTGGTCGATGGGCCTGAAATTGAAGACAACTACCATAATTTCGAAGCGCTCAATATTCCCGAGCACCATCCGGCGCGTGCCATGCATGACACCTTTTATCTTGGGAAGGACAGTCTGCTGCGCACACATACCTCCAACGTGCAGATCCGCTATATGTCAGAGCATCAGCCCCCTTTTCGCATCATCGCTCCCGGGCGGGTATATCGTTGTGACTCGGATATGACCCATACCCCCATGTTTCATCAGGTGGAAGGACTGATGGTGGATGAAGACGTCAGCTTTACGCATCTGAAAGGTTTGCTGGAAGATTTTGTTCAGCGTTTCTTTGGCGAAAACATACAGACACGATTCAGGCCCTCCTATTTTCCTTTTACGGAACCGTCAGCAGAAGTCGATATTATGGGAAACAACGGTTGGCTGGAAATACTGGGTTGCGGCATCGTCCATCCGAATGTGCTGGAGAATGTGGGTATTGACAGCGGCCGGTATTCCGGTTTCGCCTTTGGTATGGGCGTTGAACGTCTGGCTATGCTGAAATACGGTATTGACGACATACGACTGTTTTTTGAAAACGATATACGTTTTCTGCAGCAGTTCGCCTGAACTTTCAGCTTAGTCCGAATTACGTAATAACAGGTATCACATGGGACTGAGTGAACAATGGCTGCGGCAGTGGGTGGATCCTTCCCTGACGACGGAGGAACTGGCCGAACAACT
>JAJRTU010000053.1 GCA_024278135.1 Gammaproteobacteria bacterium | reverse complement strand
GGTAACGCTCCCGCAGTCGGGTGGATCGTGATACCAGTGGCATTTCTTTTCCGGCAATAATGACTTTGACTGCCCGCGTCAGCAGTTCGAGCGGGTGCCCGTCCCAGATGACCAGATCGGCATCTTTTCCTGCTTCCAGACTGCCGAACCTGTCGGCAAATCCAAATACTTCAGCCGGATTCAGGCTCATGGCCTTGATCGCCTCGGTGACGGGCATACCGTTGGCAGCCGCATTACCGGCCGCCTGGCGTACCAGATAGGCTGCATGGGTACCCATAAAATCAACGCCGGTGAATATGACAGTGACGCCCGCCGCCTGTAAACGTGTAGCATTGTCAAGGCGTGCCGCCAGCATATCGAAATCACCAGGCAGGTTTGCCATCGGATCAATGATGACTGGCACCCCGGCATCGGCCAGTTCTTTCGCCGCCATCCATCCTTCACTGGCACCGGCAATAATCAAACGCAGATGAAATTCAGACTGTAATTTCAGTAATACCCGGATGTCACTGACACGATGCGCGGTTACCACCAGTGGTTTCCTGCCGTCGATAAGAGGGATAAGGGCTTCCAGGTCGTTCAATGGTAAAAAATATTCGCGCCAGTTGCCGGACAGGATTTTCTTCCTGTTTTTCCGGTAATCCTGCGCATCAAGAAGAGACTGACGAATGGTCTCAAAGGCCGCAGCGCGTGATCCACCGCTCAATTTGCTTCCTCTGGCGGCGAAATTGACGAATACGGCCACGCTGTTATTCAGTATTACCGAGTCGGAATCCTGCAGGCGGATCACCGCGCCCTGACCGGCAAATACCTGGTGTCCGGGTTCAGGGACGACCAGTGCGAGTGTCAATCCGTGCAGTCGATTTTGCGGGATGAGCGTGGAGTGGGGATTGATGGCTGCTGCAATCTGAAATGACGGGCCAAACAATTTATCTTCCGTGCTGAAATCCCGCGTCTGCGATACCTGGGAAATCTCGACAAGGCCGATATGGGTGTAGGCGTTTACCAGCCCGGGTGTGACGGATAAGCCCGTGGCATCAATGACTCTACCGTTAAAATCAAAATCCACGTGCTTGCCGACATCTTTAATCTTGCCATCCTGCAGCAGGATATAGCCGTTTTCAATCGTGCCCTGCCCGGTCAGCGTATATATCCTGGCATTTTGAATAAGCATGTCATCGGCATAATTGCCGAATGGCAGAAACAGCAGCGTAATAAGTATCACTGTTGAAATATATTTCATCATAGTCTTTCACCCTGCGGGTCGAGGATCCCCAGATCAAAATCGGACACCGGCTGGAATGCGCTGTTCTGGCGATCGAACATCAAGGCCCCGTCGATATATACTTTTTCCGCACGGGTAAACACGCTGAAGGGGTCGCCGTCCCAGATCACTACATCGGCGTTTTTGCCGACTTCCAGACTGCCGGTTTGATCTGCTATGCCCAGGGCCCTGGCGGGATTAAGCGTGACCCACTGAATGGCATGGGCGCGACTGATATTGTAGTGAGCCCTGTTACCTGCCGCCATGGCCTTGGCGGCCTCCTGGTTAAGATGCTGAATGGTAATGGCGGAGTCGGTATGTATGATCGCACAGGCCCCCGCCTGATCGACCATGACCACGTTTTCCTCCACCATGTCGTAGGCTTCGTGCTTGAAACCCCACCACTCGGGCCACATCGCTGCGCAGACATTTTCTCTGGCAAGTATGTCGGCGATTTTGTAGGCCTCAACGGCGTGATGAACGGCCGTGACTTTATAGCCAAACTCTGCGGCGATATCCAGCATGACGGCCATCTCTTCAGCGCGATAACAATGGTTGTGCACAAGAATATTGCCACGCAGCGCCTCGCCCAGCGTTTCCAGTTGAAGATCCCGCACTGGCGGATCGGCTTCTTCCCCCTTTGCCAGTTGTTGCTGATATTTATCCAGCAGGCGATTGTATTCTGTCGCCGCTATCCATGCGGCACGGTAACCGGCGACATTGCCCATACGTGAGGCGGGTGCCTGTTTGCGTTCGCCATAGACACGCTTGGGATTTTCACCACAGGCCATTTTCAGACTGTAGGGTGCCCCCGGGAACTTCATGCCCTGAACCGTGCGCGCCGGGATATTTTTCAGGGTGACGCCCCGTCCGCCAAACAGGTTGGCGGAACCGGGCAGGATTTGCAGAGTGGTGACGCCGCCCGCCAGCGCCAGGGTGAACTGAGGATCCTGTGTCCAGACCGAGTGTTCCGCCCATACCTGAGCGGTATTGGGATCGCTCACCTCATTGCCGTCTGCATTGGCTTCGTGTGCTGGGGAAGGGTAAACCCCAAGATGGGAATGCACATCGATAAGCCCCGGACTCACCCACTTGCCCCTGCCGTCAAGCACCTGAGCGTCTGCCGGGGCTTCCAGTGCAGCACCCATCGCGGTAATTTTACCGTTTTCCAGCAGTATAGACATGTTATTCAACTGCTCTCCTGTTCCGGTCAGTATCGTCGCATTTCTTATCAATACCGGTGCAGACGCTATCGGCGTATAGGTACTGGGAAATGCCTGCACGGCAGGCACGTTCTTCCTGACGATATTGTCCCGAATATTCGTATTTTGACATGCGGGAACAGTGAGGATGAAGACAAGGAAGGGGGCAATGAAATAATAAAGTGGCTGGCGCATACAGTCTCCGGAATAAAAGGTGCAGATGAGAATCATTCAGCTGAATCCGTAAATCAATTTTCAACCCTGCCTGTATACCGATAAAAAATAAAGAGTCAATAAGTAATATGGCAAGGTGATGAATTGATCCCCCCGGGGCATGCCAAGCTGGTGTAAAAAAGGCGAGAGGAACAACTCTCCGGCGTTGTTCGGCGTTGTTTCCCCTCCAAATTTTTGTTCTTTTTCTTCCAATCACGTCGATGGCAGGCCGGTTTTAGGCTATTATTCCGACTGTTAACTGCTTGCCGGACAGGTTTTGCCTCCCACTGGACACTGCGTGGGCAGTCTGCCGGACCTGTTTGTGTTTGTAATGCAGAGACATCATGCTTATGAAACGAATTTTCTGCCTTCTGATAGTTTCACTGTTGAGTTCCGCCTGCACGTCTCCCGGGTATGTAAAAAATATCACGGCGGAAGACAGACGCTGGTTGTTAAGTGGAGAAGCGCTGCCCACTGCGGAGCTGACTGATTTTACCGTTCCGGAGGAAAGCGTACTCTACCTTACCCGGGAAATGCAGCACTTTGCCGAGGCTGCCGTTAGCGGCTATAAAGGCAGGGACAAAGTAAAGGCTTTGATTGAATCCCTTCTGTTCCCATCCGGTCTGGATCTGCAATACGATGCAAAAGCGTCCTTTACGGCAGAAGAAACATTTCGCTATGGCAGGGCCAACTGCCTGTCATTCACGCATATTTTCGTCGCCATGGCCCGCCACGTGGGCATGGATGTGCAGTACAACGAGGTCGATGTTCCGCCGATATGGGATATAAGACAAAGAAATACTTTGGTACTGAACAAACATGTTAATGCGATGGTCATCAGATCAGGATCGATCCGACATGTCGTTGATTTGAACGTGGAGGAATTCGAGCTTCATTACGAGCAGCGTAATATTTCTGATCAGTTGGCTGTTGCCCAGCATTACAATAACAAAGCCATGGGACATCTGGTCTCGGGCGAGTATGTCAATGCGCTGCAATATATGGTCAAAGCGCTGGGGTTGGCACCGGAAGTATCCTATCTGTGGAATAATCTGGGCTCCCTTTACCGCCGTTCAGGAAATTTGAAAGCAGCTGAGTTGTCCTATCTGATCGCGCTGACAGAAGATTCAGGTGATCTCGTGGCCATCAGTAATGTAGCAAGATTGTATGAGGAAACCGGCAATGACGAACTGGCCACATACTACAGAAAAAAAGCACACTACTTTCGGATGAGGAATCCCTACTTTTTGTATAACCTGGCGCAGCAGGCGTTTGCAAACAGGGATTACGCGCGTGCGGAAGAAATCGCCAAGAAAGCCATCCATCGCTATGACAAGGAACATCGATTTTATTTCCTGCTTGGCGCTGTCTATCAGCAAATGGGCAACAGTCGATTTGCCCATATCAATTTCAGTAAAGCGCTGGAGTTATCTGACAGTCATGAGCAACAGGCGAAATATCGGAATAAAATGGATCGGATATCTCAGGTGAGCTCATGACAGTCGGATTTGAATCCAGCAGTACAGGCAGGCATGGTGCGTATCCCTGTTCCTTCAACTGCCTGACCTGATTTCCGGGTTTTGACGTAATCCTGATATGACTGTGGGAAATTGGGATGCCTATTGGCGTAACGCCCGATCAGCGGCTGCCCATAAAGATGGTGGCCCACAGGATGAGGTGCTGGAGCGGTTCTGGACGGCATTGTTCAGGCAGGTACTTCCCACGATGGACGCGATGCCAGGCATGCTTGATATCGCTTGCGGTAACGGCGCAGTTCCGCGCTTTGCCCTGGCAACATCGCAGAGTCTGGAGGCAGATATCGATTTACATATTTGCGGTCTTGATGAATCGCCTGCCGCGCTGAAGGAAATGTGTAAGCGCCATCCTTCACTGAGCGGTATCGCGGCAAATGCGTTGTTTCTGCCTTTTCAAGATGAAGTATTTGATCTGGTCACCAGCCAGTTCGGTATAGAGTATGCGGGAATTGATGTGTCCACAGAAGTCGCCCGGGTACTCAGCCCCGGCGGTGTTTTTGCCGCCGTGCTGCACCGGCATGACGGCGGTATCTATAAGGAATGCGAGATTAATCTTCAGGCGATTGATGATTTCCGTCACAGCAATCTGCTGTTTCATTTCGAAACGTTGTTCACGGAAGTCATGGCAACACAACAGGGACAGTCCGGCAACGAAGAACAGCTACGCCGTACTGACGGGAAATTTGCCACGTCGGTGGCGGCGACCGAG
>JAJRTU010000052.1 GCA_024278135.1 Gammaproteobacteria bacterium | reverse complement strand
GTAATAATTCACGCGCTCCACCTGGTCCTGTATTGCACAATGTCCCTGATCGTCGATTCGCCGCAACCGAAGCGCTTTGCCAGCCGCCCGTAGCCTCCTTCATCGGGATACGCGGACCGAATTTCGGCAACCTTTGCATCACTCAGCTTTGCATTCTGGTGGCATTCTCCAATGCGGTGCCCGGTGTGGTTTCGAGTAATTATCATAAAAAAAGCAACCGGCGGCGGGGCTGAAAAAGGTCTTGCGCCCACCCCTCTGAATTATCCGGCACTGGCTTTCGCCTTGGCGATATCTTGCCCGGTAACCTCAGCGCCGGTTGCCTTGTTCTTTTGTGGCCAGCACGATGCAAACGGGATTGCGCCCATAATCATTCTGCATGGCACATATAGCAGCAACTGGGTCAACCCCGGCTTCAACCAGTCGTACAACCTTTTCGTTATAGTCTGCCCAATACCATACAGAACAAATCGCGATAGCGATTACGGTAGATGCAATTATTATCCATGTATACACCCAGCAACTATCGTCGGTCATGATCGTTCTCCTTTTGGTTTCGTGAAGTTTTCTGAACAGAGTTTGCAATATCCCGCAGCACAGCGGCCCAGTGTTTTCTAGTGCGTAGTGTGCTGATCTTGTTGGTCTCCAAATTCGTTGCCAGTTGCCGTAGGTTATAAATGTCTGCTAGTGTTAGTTGTGGCATGAAAACTGACTCCTATAGGCGGCATTGATAATCTCGTAAGGGATTCTTGTGCGGACCAGCTCTGCAGAGGTAGCCAGGCTTTCTTTTCTAGCCTCAGCAGCATCAGCATCATCAGCAGAAGCAGCAGCAGCATCAGCAGCATGAGCAGCAGCAGCATCAGCATCAGCAGAAGCAGCAACAGCAGCATAAGCAGCATCAGCAGAAGCAGCAGCAGCATCAGCAGCATGAGCAGCAGAAGCAGCAGTGCGCACTTCTTCGATTGTGGCCTTCCCCTCGCACCATAGCCGGACTATTCTGATTACCTCTGCGGGGTGCGGATTATTAGTATATTTCAGCACCGTCTGGGCACAATCGCAGGCCGCTTGCACAATGAGTTTTTTGTCTACCCCCAGTTTTTCAGCCAGCCGCAGCATCCAATCGCCGCGTTGGCAATCACGCCAAGCCAGCTTAAGCCCGCGTCGTCCTACCCACTTAATGGCGTTGCGGCAAGCGCCCAGTTCTTTTAATCTGGTTGTGAATTTTACTTGTGGCATGTGTAACAGTCTCCCGGTGGTACACGGCAGAACTCCAGATACCACTGGTTGCGCGTTGTAACGAGCATGAACGTGCCGCTGGTGGTGTTGAAAGGCAGGCCGAGAGCAGGATTGACCAGGTTCTCCGATATCTCAATCCCGAACAGATTTCCTCGCACGTTGTAGCAAGCCTGATATCCGTACCCATGCCCGCTGATTGTGAGTGTCTTACGCCACTTGATCAGGTTGTCGGGATCAATCAGGTCGGAGAGCGTTACCTCGTCCGGGAGTAAATCTGTTGGCGGTGTGGCCAGAGATATGGCGGGAATGAGAATGAGTAGAGGGAGTATTTTCATTTCTGGTCCTCCAGCATTTTGTCAACGGCAAGGATCATGGCGTCGGGAAGTTCTAATGCCGAGTCTTTCCACATATTTTCACCGTTGTTACAAACAATTATTATACTGTAGAAAGAGCCTTTACGGCGGGTACAATTACCTAGTTGCCATACGAAGTTTTCTGCTCGTAGTTTTTCAATAATTTCCAGCATTCCATTGCCGCCTCGGAAATAATCAGGATTAGATCCCCAAGATTTCCCATTCCACCAACCATGAAAGGTTGGGCTTTCCGTCCATCCTATCCACTTCGCCACTCTTGGCAGGGCGTCCTGTATACGTTGTTCAATGTCTTTACTCATCAGTAATCTCTTTGGCTGATATCCTTCTGTAGATAAGGTGAGCAGTGGCCGGACGCTACCCCGGCTTATATATGCTCTTTCGTCTGCTGGTCTGCATATATATCTCACGACTCATGAGGTCCTAAATCATCGGTCGCTTAGCGTGTCTACTTTCCACGCCGCACTGCTCATTGTTTTTTGTAAATCTTACTTCTCAACTCCTTTATATTGGATCAATGTCGAAAGCAAGTTCGGAAAGTTCCTTGACGAAGCCGATCTTGTGGCGAGACCGCAGTGAATGCATGTTGTACCCCGTGGCGGAAACTATGTCTCCGTAAGTGTCTACCCCCAGAACCTTAACGCTCTTCCCGTCCCCGGAGGTAGCAACGACAACCCAAATAGCCGTGTCGCCGCTGCCTCCCTTGGCGGGATACACGTCGCCAACCCTTACTTCATCATCAATAGCGCTCTGTAAGCTGCCTTGGTAATTAAATTTCATCATCGTTGCTCCATATAGTTTGGTCGAGTGCGTTCTCTATCCTCTCGACAGCGTATTTAGCCCCCGGTTCGTCGATATCTCCTATCGCGCCGTGAACCTCGTTTAGGGTTTGCCTATATATTTTGAGGGCGGTGAGTAAAGATGTTTTATCCGGACTTGAATCACAATTAACAATCAGGTCGGCGCGAGTCTTCCTCTCTTCTATCTCCATTACATTGATTTTGTCGGTCATATTGTCACACTTTTACCTTTCCGAGGATCTTGTTGGTTGAGAGCCATATTGGATTTGAGAACCAGGAGTACTTAAACGGGCCAAAGCGAGAGCTGAAGTATTCATTTCCTTCTGAAATTGCCACGATTTCTGCTGCATATATTTCGCCAGCGTAGACGAGACCGCCTAGCCTCACTTTAACCATTTGCCCATTACTTGCTCGAATGCGTGAAACATCGCAGTGATACATAAAGCGTTTTCATCACACCATCTCTGGAATAGATCATCACGTTCATCATCCGATATCGTTGGCGGTATCGCCCCGCGATCTTTCCCCGGAGCCATCTGTCCGGTCATAAAACGAAAAGCTTCTGCTCTTATTTCAAAGTGTTCAATGGCGTTCATGATTTATCCTCTGTTAGCTTTCCATCTTTGGCAACGTACCAGGTGTCCGGCTTTATGCCGTCTGACCCGACACAACCAACTGCAAACCCGATGCATTTTCTATCACTGTCAAATTCAGCCAATGAAATCCATGTCCCAACACATCCCTGTGCTTTTGCCCCAACGCCAGACGACGCGATGACAGAATCACTCCCTAGTGCGAAATGGAGGGTGCCATACCCTGCTGAGGCCTGGTGGACGCCATCCCCTGACGAGACCTGGCGGACACTATACCCTGACGAGGCTTGGCGGGCGCCATCCCCTGCTGAGACCTGACGGACGCCATCCCCTGACGAGGCCTGGTAGGCATAATTCCCTGACGAGACTTGGTGGGCGCTAGGTCCTGACGAGATTTGGCTGACCCCCCGCCCTGACGAGATTTGGCTGACCCCCCGCCCTGACGAGATTTGGCTGACACCACGCCCTGACGAGGCCTGGTGGGGGAAGTTAGAGCTTTCTTCTTTGTTATTCATTGCCCAATCAACACAGTGTTGTATAAATTCATGCAACGACAGTTCTTTTTTTATCGTGATTGTGCGGGCAGCAATTTTTGTATCTTCTTCCTTCCTATCGATATCGCCTGACAGCTCAACCACAGCAAAACTGCTCTCTGTAATATCTCGATATTTCCAGCAATCCATTGGATTTTCGCAAGCGTGAACTTTGCCGTTGTGGGTGTAGGTCTTTCCAACTTCATACTGGGATCCCTTGCATTTCAGGCCTTTGCCAAACATCTTATAGGCAGTGATTTTGTTGTTCATGATTTATCCTTTACCATTCGATCAGTGTATCTATGGAAACTTCCAGAAAATTTGACTCGGCCTGATTTAATATAAAGTCTCTCATTTCAACCCTCTCTATCTTGTCGTTGTTAAAACTGCCTGCTTTTCGGGGCCATCCGGCAGGCGCGGATGCTCATGGAGGAACGCTGACCTCTGCCCGTATTCATTTTGTAAATGTCATCATCCGGTAAATATCTCGAACCCTTTTTACGTCGCCTTTACAATAATCTATAACCTTGGTGAGATTTCCTTTGCAGATTTCATTCCAGACCATCGACCCGTCTATATCGCCTTTGCCTTCCAGCCCAAATGCCCGGCATAACACATCCATGCTTCCGCTTGTGGCTTTGTTTGATCCTTTCCACATCTGGCAAGTATCAATAATCTCATCCGACCAGGGCTTGAGAGCATGAATATCAGGGAACCCATAGCATGGCCGTACTTTATTGATAACCGCCCTTCTCCAGATAAACCCGAGATCAAAAAGAACGCAGTGCCCACAAAAAATAATCCTTGTTCTGCGTCTACGATCTCCTTGAGTCAAAGCATCAATAGCGGAAAAGAACGATTCCAGCAGAGCAGCTTCTGACTGGCCAGGCTCTCGGCTCAGAGAACATATTTCCCCGATATCTGGCTCAAAACAGATTACAGCAATTTCTCCCATAGCAGCATCCAGAGCAGTCTTGCACCAGGCATCTTCTTTAGCCTGTTCGCCTTTGTCTTTCCACCATTTTTTTATGGTTTCAGGTTTGGATATATTTCCCGGAGGATGCACTGACTGATCCGTTAATTCTTTTACCCACGGCGCTTGTCCCGGTATTGTTTCTATGTCGATATATATGATCATGTCTGCTCCTGTTCCTGTCGATATTTCCGCAGTTCTTGCATTGTGCTTGCAGCCCATCTAACGACCTGGTGCGGCGATGAAAGCAGTCTGCTGGCAGTGTTTTGTTACAGCCTGGACAATATTTAGAATGTTTGTGGTTACCAGGTTTTTTGTGCATTTCTTGCATTTATCATTCCTTGCATTTATTAAGTCTACCGTCACGCATTCCTGTATGACGGTAGAACTCATTTAACGGCTTACGCTCCAAGCATTTGAAACATACCTTGGGCATAACTGATTCCTGAGAGGGATCATTACAGCAAAACCAAAAGGGATAGCATCAAAAAGGAATATCATCATCCGGCTCCCCTGGAGCAGCGGCAACGGGCTGATCGGCTACGGCCTTGCGAATTCGCAATCCCCCGGTTATTTTTCCGCCAAAGCTCACGGTAGGATCGTTATAAACGATGATTTTCTTGCCTTTTGCCTGGCCTGCGGTCTGTGCTCCAGTACATACAGGGATTAGCTGTGCGTTGGTCGCATTAAGAACCATAGGTTTCAGTTCTTCGACAAAATGCATTACAGTTTTTTCTTCGTCTGCCCCGCTGTCGGATTTCAAGGTTTCTCTCGTGAATCCTTTAATGGTCACGATAAGTCCGCCTTCGCCGACATCCTCTTTCTTGAGAAAATCAGATTTTGTTGGCACGAGTTCGCTAAAAGTCATGTTGTCGTTAATTTCCATATCAGTCTCCTGTTTCAGTTTGAATTGAAGGTCGTCATGATCCTGTTTTTTTGCCCATATAGCATATCCCGGATCAGCGGATAATAATGCATCTTCCATATATCGCCGTTCATCAGATTCCGCCTGCGCCCACTGTTGATCGGTTGTGTCGGAATCAAACAACGGTCTCTCCATACCAGACCTCGAACTTGCGGATGGTGTCCATGTCGGGGTTGTAGAAATCAAGGGCACGCTCGGCGTCCGAGATAAAATGATCTTTCCATTCCGGGTCAAGCCACTCGGCAAGGTCGCGCCGAAACTCTGGTCGGACCCGTTCCCAGACCGGTAGCGAGTCGTGGTATTTTTTTAGCGCAACATCTGTTTTTTTTGCATCATGTGTCATATCTCGCGCTCCGCCGCCCATTTCTCGATTTCCTTGTCGATGTTTCGCGCTACGGCATGGGCAAAATTGAGCAGCATATACTCTCCATACGCCGCATAGT
>JAJRTU010000051.1 GCA_024278135.1 Gammaproteobacteria bacterium | reverse complement strand
GTATGATGTCGAGTAAATGAATACGATGTATTCTTTTACTCGACATCATTTTGGCGCCATGCGAATGGCACCGTCGAGACGAATGGTTTCGCCATTCAAATAAGCATTTTCACAAATATGCTGGACCAGTGCGGCAAACTCGGTCGGCACGCCCAGGCGGGTCGGGAAAGGTACACTGGCGGCAAGGGAATCCTGCACTTCCTGCGGCAGTTGATCCATCAGTGGTGTAAGAAATATTCCAGGTGCAATCGTCATGACCCGTATCGCCTCTCTGGCCAGGTCCCGGGCGATGGGCAGCGTCATGCCAACGATGCCACCCTTGGATGCGGAATACGCCGCCTGACCGATTTGCCCGTCGAAGGCGGCAACCGATGCCGTGCTGATAATGACGCCGCGTTCTTCACCGTTGATCATATCCAGTGCCGCCATGCGGGTGGCGGCCAGACGGATGCAATTGAACGAACCGACAAGATTGACTTTTATCACTTTTTCAAAATCAGACAGATCATGTGCTTCGCCGCGGCTGGTGGTTTTTTGCCCAACGGCAATACCGGCACAGTTAACCAGTATCCGCGCTTCACCGTGCGCCCCGGCCGCCTTGTTCAGACCCTGGACAACACTGTCCTCCTCGCTGACATTGACATTGGCAAACACACCTTTAATCGATTTGGCCACCTGCTCGCCACGCTCTGCATTAAGATCAAAAATAGCCACTTTGGCACCTGCCGCAGCCAGCTTTCTCGCACAGGCCTCGCCCAGGCCTGAGGCGCCGCCGCTGACCACCGCCGCACAATCTGTAATATTCATCTGTTTCTCCTGTCAGGAATGATCAAAAAAGAACTCAAGCATAAAAAAATACAGGAACTGATTATATACCTAAACAGAGTCTGCCAACGATCGACTTATCACCAGTCGCTGAATATCCGATGTGCCTTCATATATCTGACATACCCGTACATCACGGGCGATACGTTCGACGGGAAAGTCGCTGAGGTAACCGTAACCGCCAAGCGTCTGCAGTGCCGCTGAACAGATCTCCTCTGCGGCTTCCGACGCAAATAGCTTCGCCATGCAGGCTTCTTTCAAACAGGGCCGACCGGCATCCCGCAAAGCAGCGGCCGACCAGACCAGTTGCCGCGCCGCTTCCAGTTTTGTCGCCATATCCGCCAGTCGAAAACCGACCGCCTGATGTTGCATGATGGGCCTGCCGAAACTGTGACGCTCGTTGGCATAGACGATGGCGTATTCCAGCGCCGCACGGGCCATGCCGACACTTTGGGCGGCAATGCCGATACGGCCCTGCTCCAGGTTGGCAAGGGCAATGCGGTAACCTTCCCCTTCTTCACCAAGTCGATACTTTTCCGCCACCCGCATATCGTCGAACGACAACGCACAGGTATCGGAGGCCTTTTGTCCCATTTTTTCCTCAACCCGGGTCACTGCATAACCCGGCAGGTCAGTCGGTACTATAAAAGCGGTGATACCTTTCTTTCCCGCCGCTGCATCCGTCACTGCGAATATCAACGCCGCTCCGGCAATGCTGCCGGAGGTAATAAATTGCTTGCTGCCATTTAATATGTAGGCCCCTTCCCGGTACACCGCACTGGTTTTTATGGCGGCGGCATCGGAACCGGCCTGGGATTCTGTCAAACAAAAGGCGCCAATCAACTCTCCCCTGGCCAGAGGTCGCAGAAAGGTCTGTTTTTGCTGTTCACTGCCCTTTTTTAACAGGGCGGCGCAGACCGGTGCGTTGTTGACACTCATGATGGTTGAGGTGGCGCCATCGCCCGCCGCTATCTCTTCCAGCGCCAGGGCATAAGAAACATAGTCGGTACCGGCGCCATCCCATTCGGCCGGCACGGTCATGCCCATGAAGCCCAGTTCGCCCATGGCCTGCAGCACAGCCATCGGCACCTGCCCCTGTTTTGCCCAGGCGTCGGCGTGGGGAACGAGTTGTTCCCGGGAAAAATCCCTTGCCGCGTTGCGAATCAAAGTCTGTTCTTCACTGAGGATCATGGTTGACTTTTGATTCGCGGGGTTTCGTCGCCTGTTTATTCAACCACGGAGAACACGGAGGAAAAAACAGTCATTTCTCTGTGGCGGCTCTATATTATTTCCAATGCCACTGCCGTCGCTTCGCCGCCGCCGATACATAAACTGGCAACGCCGCGCTTCAAGCCCCTGTCTTTCAATGCCGCCATCAATGTCACCATGATACGGGCGCCGGAGGCGCCAATGGGATGACCGAGTGCACAGGCACCACCGTTCACATTGACCTTGTCGTGAGGAAGGGCCAGTTCCTGCATCGCCGCCATCGCAACGACGGCAAAGGCCTCATTGACTTCAAACAGATCCACATCATCCACGTCCCAGTCCACGGCCTGCAATACTTTTTGCATTGCGCCGACCGGGGCCGTGGTAAACCAGTTTGGCTGATGGGCATGGGTGGCATGGGCCAACAGCCTGGCCAGCGGTGTCAGTCCTCTTTTTTCTGCCTCCGACTCCTGCATTATGACAAGAGCGGCGGCACCATCGGATATCGAACTGGAGTTGGCTGCGGTCACCGTCCCCTCTTTGGCAAAGGCAGGTTTAAGCAGCGGAATTTTATCGACCATTGCATTGCCGGGTTGCTCATCTGTATCCACCAGCAGCTCACCTTTACGGGTCTTGATCGTCACCGCTGTGATTTCCTGCCGGAACTTGCCGGTATCGATAGCATGCCTGGCACGGTTCAGTGATTCTATGGCGTAGGCATCCTGTGCCTCACGACTGAACTGATATTTGCCGGCACAATCTTCGGCAAAGGTGCCCATTAACTTGCCCTTGTCGTAAGCATCTTCCAGCCCATCGAGAAACATATGATCAATGACCTGACCGTGACCCAAACGCATACCGGCACGGGCCTTCGGTAACAAATAGGGGGCATTGCTCATGCTCTCCATACCACCGGCAGCCACGACGTTCGCCGAGCCGGCGCGGATCGCGTCCATACCCAGCATAACCGCCTTCATGGCCGAGCCACACATCTTGTTTACCGTGGTACAACCCGTACTCAAGGGGACACCGGCCCCCAATGAGGCCTGCCGCGCCGGTGCCTGCCCCTGTCCGGCAGGCAGGACACAGCCCATGATAGTTTCATCCACCGCATCAGTTGGCAAAGTACTGCGCTCTATGGCGGCCTTGATAGCTTTTGCACCCAAATCCGAAGCCGTACAATTTGCCAATGCACCTTGCAGACCCCCCAGCGGGGTACGGGCCATACCGACAACAACAATTGCATCACTCACATCTTTCTCCCATTACGTTTGAATTTATCGGAGCTCAATCCTCGCGGCCGCCGGAATTACTGTTATTCCTGCAGGACCCAGCCTGGCAGATAATTGGCCGGATGCCGGATCAAGCCCGGTATGACGGTGTGATTACGCCCATTCCCTCTCACGTAATTCTATGCGTCGAATCTTGCCACTGACCGTTTTCGGCAGGGACTCCACGAATTCCAGTTTGCGCGGGTATTTGTAAGGGGCGGTCACCTTTTTGACATGGGCCTGTATCTCCTGTTTCAATTCTTCACTGCCTTCCACACCGGGGGCAAGCACAACGAAGGCCTTGACGACTTCGCCACGGGTATCATCCGGGCTGGATACCACCGCTGATTCCGCCACAGCACTGTGTTCGATCAGAGCGCTTTCGACCTCAAAAGGACCGATGCGATAACCGGCGGAGAGGATTACATCATCGGAACGGGAGACAAACCAGAAATACCCCTGTTCATCCTTGTAGGCGCGATCGCCGGTAAGATACCAGTCACCTTTAAATGTTTCTGCGGTTTTCTCCGGATCGTTTTTATACTCCTTGAACAGCCCCTGTGGACGCGTCGGTACAAGCTTGACAGCGATATCCCCTTCAGTATTGGCAGCCACAGGCAGGCCGTCGTTATCAATAATATCCAGATCAATACCCGGCGCGGGTTTGCCCATGGAGCCGAAACGGGGTTCGATACAGGGGAAACTGCCGCACAAAATCACGGTTTCCGTCTGGCCATAACCGTCACGTATCGTGATACCGCTGGCCTTCTTCCAGATCTCGATGATTTCCGGGTTCAGGGGTTCACCCGCGCCGACACAGTGACGCAATGAGGCAAAGCGGTATTGATCCAGCTCTTCCAGTACCAGCATCCGGTAAATGGTCGGCGCACCGCACATCGTGGTAATGGGATATTGCTGGAGAATTTCCAGAACACGTCTGGCGTCGAAACCGGCCGCGTCGTGAATGAAGATGCCGGCACCGCAGTTCCAGGGGCCGAAATAACTGCTCCATGCCGCCTTGGCCCAGCCGGTATCGCTGATGTTCCAGTGCAGATCATCCGGCTTCAGATCCAGCCAGTACTTTCCCGTGGTTTGATGACCGATGGCGTAGGAATGCGAATGCATACACATCTTTGGATAACCCGTGGTACCGGAGGTAAAATAACACATGGCATCTTCGTCACTGCCTGTATCCACTGTGGCAAAATCATCGCCGGCATTATCGACAGCCGACTGATAATTTATCCATCCCTCACGATCACCGTCAATCAGCACGGTGGCTTTGATACTGGGACATTCATTTTTTATTTCATCCAGCTTCCCTGCATTGGCATCATCGGTAACCAGACAGACTGCATTGGCCGCATTAATACGATAGGAAAGATCCCGCGCGGAAAGTTGTGTCGTGCCCGGCGAGATAACGGCCCCCATACGCAAACTTGCCGTAAAGACCTCCCACCATTCCAGCTTGCGTCCCAGCATGAGAATGATGACATCGCCCCGTTGCACACCCGCTTCCGTCAGTACATTGCATAACTTTCTGGATCTCGCAGCCAACTGCGCAAAGCTACGTCGTACTTCCCCGCCGGCATCATCTATCCATAATATGGCCAACTTTTCAGCATCCTGCTCCGCCCATATATCGATTACATCCCGGGCAAAATTGAATCGTTCCGGCCGCTCCCAGCTAAATGCAGCATAGGTCTGTTCATAATTGATCATGTTGTATTCAGTCATGGTGATAGTCGTCGTTATATTTATTGATGTTGTCCTGTTGCCTCGTCCAGCGCATTTCGCGAACGATATTCACTGCCCTGGCCAGATATCATGTCCAGGCTGTGAGTTGCTCCTGCAGGCCCAATTCTTCCATCATTTTCTCACGCATAATGAACTTTTGAATCTTGCCTGTCACGGTCATGGGAAACTCATCGACAAATTTCACATAGCGGGGCACCTTGTAATGAGCGATCTGCTCTTTGCAAAAATCTTTGATCTCGTCTCCGGTCATATCCGTACCGCTTTTCAGTCTGATCCAGACACAGATTTCTTCTCCGTATTTTTTATCGGGGACACCAAAAACGGACACATCCTGCACCTTGTCATGGGTATAGATAAACTCTTCTATTTCACGCGGATACACATTTTCACCGCCACGGATCACCATGTCCTTCAGTCGGCCGACGATATTGCAATAACCTTCACTGTCAATGATCGCCAGATCGCCGGTGTGCATCCAGCCGTCCGCGTCGATGGCTTCTCCGGTCATTTCCTCATCACCCCAGTAACCCTGCATCACGCTGTAGCCCCGTGTGCAAAATTCACCTCGTTCACCACGAGCCACTGTCTCTCCCAGCTCATCAACAATCTTGACTTCAACATGGGGATGTATCCGGCCTACTGTCGAGACGCGGCGTTCTATCGGATCGTCGGTACTGCTTTGAAAACTGACCGGGCTGGTTTCCGTCATCCCGTAGGCGATGGTTACTTCCGGCATGTGCATGTCGTCAAGAACCTTTTTCATCACTTCAATGGGGCAGGAGGCACCGGCCATGCAACCGGTGCGCAGACTGGACAGATCGTAGCGTTTGAATTCCGGGTGATCCAGTTCGGCAATAAACATCGTCGGCACACCGAACAACGCCGTACATCTCTCCTCGTCAATTGCCCTCAAGGTAGACTCGGGATCAAAACCCTCGTTGGGGAAGACCATGCAGGCACCATGGCTGATGCAGTTCAAACTGCCCATGACCATGCCAAAGCAATGATATAAAGGAACCGGGATACAGAGCCTGTCTGTCTCGCTGAATCGCATGGCCTCTCCCACGAAAAAACCATTGTTAAGAATATTTCTGTGGGTCAGCGTTGCGCCTTTGGGCGAACCGGTGGTGCCACTGGTAAACTGGATATTGATGGGATCATCGGGCTGAAGCGAAGCGGCCAGTGCCTGCAATTGATGCTGATGTTCACTATTGGCACCGTCCATCACTTCATCGAAATTTAAAAATCCGGGCGACTTGTCTTCACCCAGTCGAATCAGCCATTTCAAATGCGGCAGTTTCGCTGATGCCAGCTTACCGGGCGTCGATTCACTTATTTCAGGGGCCAGTGTATTCAACATACTGATGTAATCGCTGCTTTTAAACTGCGCCGCTGTAATCAATGCCTTACAGGCCACCTTGTTCAGCACATACTCCAGTTCATGCAGGCGATAGGCGGGATTGATGTTGACCTGTATGATACCGGCCCTGGCTGTGGCGTACTGCGCCACTATCCACTCTGCGCAATTCGGCGCCCAGACACCAACACGATCACCCGCCTTCAGACCCAGCGCCAACAAGCCCGCAGCAAACACATCCACGCGCTGGTTCAATTCATTATAAGTCCAGCTTGTCTTCTGGTGTTTACTCACCATTGCCTGACGATCACCATGATGCCGGGTGGCTGTTGTCAGGGCAGCGCCAATGGTTAAGTTTAGCAAGGGTTTTTCCGTCCCTCCCTTAACGTAGCTGAGCACATTATTCATCATCTGTTGGCCTGAGTTTCTCAATGACAGGAAAACTATATTTGCAAAAATTGAACTTTTTTTCTATAGTTTACGTTAACGTTAACTTTTTGTAAATATTCATGAATGAAACATTCTCCATAAACACGATGTCCAGAGACTTCGACATCACCCCCAGGGCCCTGCGTTTCTACGAGGACAAGGGGATTCTCAGTCCTCAGCGCCGTGGCACCACCCGCCTGTACACAGAACGGGACAGAACACGTCTGAAACTGACCCTGCGTGGCAAGCGACTGGGCCTGAAGCTGGAAGAATGCAGGGAAATCATAGATATGTATAATCCATCACAGTCTAATGACAGCCTGCAGTTACTTCGGTTATGTGAAAAAATACGGGAAAACAGAGCCGTTTTGCTGGACAAATTCAAGGCCATGGAAGAAACACTGAAGGCCATGGATGAAGTCGAGGAAAAATGCCTGAGTAAACTCATCAGGAATGCGGCCTAGCCGTCTACCCCGATCAATATACTTACGTTAACGTAAACTTCAGAGAAACCAAATGAGTAAGTCACACTATCCTTCCCTGAATTTCGACCTGGGCGAAACAGCGGACATGCTGCGCGAGTCAGTCTACGACTTTGCGCAAAGCGAGATCGCACCTCAGGCCGCTGACATAGACAGAAACAATGAATTTCCGCTGCCTTTGTGGAGAAAACTGGGCGATATGGGCCTGCTCGGCATCACCGTCGAAGAAGAGTTTGGCGGTGCCGGCATGGGCTATCTTGAACATGTGGTGGCGATGGAAGAAATCAGCCGGGCCTCGGCATCGGTCGGCCTCTCCTACGGGGCCCACTCCAACCTTTGTGTCAACCAGATCCGGCGCAATGGCAATGAGGCGCAGAAACAAAAATATCTGCCCAAACTGATCAGTGGCGAACACCCTGGCGCACTGGCCATGAGCGAGCCCGGCTCCGGCTCGGATGTGGTCAGTATGCGATTGCGTGCGGATAAACAGGCTGATCACTACATTCTCAACGGTACGAAAATGTGGATCACCAATGGTCCGGAAGCTCAGACGCTGGTCGTCTATGCGAAAACCAACAGCAGTGCCGGGGCGAAAGGCATCACCGCTTTCATTATCGAAAAAAATTTCAAGGGTTTTTCCACCGCACAAAAACTGGACAAACTGGGTATGCGCGGCTCCAATACCTGTGAACTGGTATTCGAAGATTGCGAAGTCCCGGAAGAAAACATACTCGGCCGGGAGAATGAAGGTGTGCGAGTATTAATGAGCGGTCTGGATTACGAACGCTCGGTACTGGCTGCCGGCGCCACCGGTATCATGCAGGCCTGTATGGATGTCGTTATCCCTTACGTACATGAACGCAAACAGTTCGATACACCCATCGGCGAGTTTCAACTGATGCAGGGCAAACTCGCGGATATGTATACCACGATGAATGCCTGCAAGGCCTATGTTTACGCTGTTGCCAGGGCATGTGACCGTGGCGAGACAGCGCGAAAAGATGCCGCCGGTGTGATTCTTTACGCCGCTGAAAAAGCCACATGGATGGCCTTACAGGCAATCCAGGCCCTCGGTGGCAATGGCTACATCAACGAATACCCCACCGGCCGCCTGTTACGCGATGCGAAACTATACGAAATCGGTGCCGGCACCAGCGAAATACGCAGAATGTTAATCGGCCGTGAACTGTTCGCAGAATCAATATAAAAAAAAGGTGCCGGAGTGATTAAAATTAAATCACTCCGGCACCTTTTAGATAAAATATGAGCATACTGAAAACATTTGTTAATCCTCGTTCGGAAGAGTTCGAAACCAACAGTAATGCTATGCGGTCACTGCTTGCTGATCTTCGACAGAAGGTGGAGAGCATCGCCAGCGGGGGGGGCGCGCGGGCCAGAGAAAAGCATCTTGGCCGGGGGAAGCTGCTGCCGCGGGATCGTATTCGCGCCTTACTGGATCCCGGCACACCTTTTCTTGAATTTTCACAACTTGCCGCCAATGGCCTGTATAACGATGAAGTCCCCGGCGCCGGTGTGATCACCGGTATCGGCCGGGTCAGTGGGCATGAATGTCTGATTGTCGCCAATGACGCAACGGTCAAAGGTGGCTCCTATACGCCGATGACGGTCAAAAAACACGTCCGCGCCCAGGAGATCGCTGAATCCAATCACCTGCCCTGTATCTACCTGGTGGATTCCGGTGGTGCGTTTTTATCGGAACAGGACGGCGTGTTTCCTGATCGCGATCACTTTGGTCGTATTTTTTACAACCAGGCCAATATGTCCGCCAAAGGCATACCACAGGTGGCCGTGGTAATGGGTTCCTGCACGGCCGGCGGCGCCTACGTGCCGGCCATGTCGGATGAAAGTATTATTGTTAAAAACCAGGGCACGATTTTTCTCGGCGGCCCGCCACTGGTCAAGGCCGCGACCGGTGAGGTCGTCAGCGCCGAGGAACTCGGCGGTGCGGATGTACACTCACGTACCTCTGGCGTCACTGATCACTACGCGATGAACGATCTCCACGCCCTGAGCATGGCCCGAAAAATCGCAGCAAACTTCAACAGCATCAAACAAATCCCCCTGCAGACCCGTGAACCGGTCGAGCCCCGTTATGCAAGCGAGGAGATCTACGGGGTGATTCCGAATGATGCCCGTAAACCCTATGACGTAAGGGAAGTGATCGCCCGTATCGTCGACGGCAGTGAGTTCGACGAATTCAAACAGCTGTACGGCACGACGCTGGTCTGCGGTTTCGCCCGTATTTACGGTTATCCGGTGGGTATACTCGCCAACAACGGCATCCTGTTTTCCGAATCCGCGCTGAAAGGTGCGCACTTCATCGAACTGTGCAGCCAGCGAAACATCCCGCTGGTATTTTTTCAAAATATCACCGGTTTTATGGTCGGCAAAAAATACGAGGCCGGCGGTATCGCCAAAGACGGCGCCAAGCTGGTAACCGCCGTCGCCACCACCCGGGTGCCGAAGTTCACCGTGATCATCGGCGGCAGCTTCGGTGCAGGCAATTACGGCATGTGCGGGCGCGCCTACAGCCCACGCTTTTTGTGGATGTGGCCGAATGCGCGCATTTCGGTCATGGGCGGTGAGCAGGCGGCCAATGTGCTCGCTCAGGTCCGCAAAGATAATATTGAAGCGAAGGGCGGCAACTGGCCGGCGGATGAGGAAGAAGCATTCAAGCGGCCCATACGCGAACAGTACGAAACCCAGGGCCATCCCTACTATGCCAGTGCACGTCTATGGGATGATGGCGTGATCGACCCCGCCGACACCCGGATGGTGCTGGGCCTCGGCATTTCCGCCGCCCTGAATGCGCCACTTGAGCCAACACGGTTTGGCGTTTTTAGAATGTGATGAGAACGGCTTATGACTGATAAATCTATCATCCTAGACATTGACGAACGTGGTGTTGCCACGGTCACACTGAATCGTCCCGACAAACACAACGCCTTTGATGAAAATATGATCGCGGAACTGACGAGCACGTTCAGGAAGATCGCAGCTGATCATTCCGTTCGGATGATGATTTTGCGGGCCAGGGGCAGAAACTTTTCCGCCGGTGCTGATCTCGACTGGATGCAAGGTATGGCAAACTATGACCGGGATGAGAACCTTCGCGATGCCGGCGCACTGGCCGCCATGTTACATGAACTGAATTATCTGCCCGTTCCCACGCTCGCCAGGGTTCAGGGTGCCGCCCTGGGCGGTGGTGCCGGCCTGGTGTGTTGTTGTGACATCGCCATTGCCGCCAGCAGGGCCAGCTTCGCCTTCAGCGAGACCAAACTCGGTTTGATACCAGCCACGATCAGCCCCTATGTGCTGCAATCCATCGGCATGCAGGCCGCGCGGCGCTATTTTCTCACGGCGGAACGATTTGATGCGCAGCGTGCCCTGTCGCTCGGTATGGTCTCGGAAGTGCTTGAGGATGAAGAGCTGGATGCGAACATAGACGAACTCACCGATACCGTCCTGGCGAACAGTCCGGCGGCAGTGAAGAAAGCCAAGCAGTTGATTTTTGACATCGCTTACCGGCCGGTGACGGATGAACTTATGCAAATGACCAGCGAAAGCATTGCAGATATCCGCGTCAGCGAACAAGGCAAAGAAGGTCTGGCCGCTTTTCTGGAAAAGCGCAGACCCACCTGGACAAACAGATAGCCGATGTTTAACAAAATACTCATCGCCAACCGTGGAGAGATTGCCTGTCGAATCATTCGCACGGCAAAGAAACTGGGTATCAAAACCGTGGCGGTCTACTCCGAAGCCGATGCCAGCGCACGCCATGTCAGCCTCGCGGATGAGGCGATTGAAATAGGACCGGCACCGGCGGGGCAGAGCTATCTCGTCATTGACAAGATCATTGATGCGGCCCTGAAAACCGCTGCAGAGGCGATACACCCCGGCTATGGTTTTTTATCGGAAAATGCTGAGTTTGCCGAAGCCTGTATTCAGAATAAGATTGTATTTATCGGTCCGTCGGTCGAGGCCATCAAGGCCATGGGCTCAAAAAGCCGGGCCAAACAAATTATGCAGGATGCCAGCGTGCCTCTGGTGCCCGGCTATCATGGCGACGATCAAACCGCTTCTCTTTTAAAAGCGGAAGCGGAAAAGACCGGTTACCCGATCATAATCAAGGCATCGGCCGGTGGTGGTGGCAAAGGCATGCGCGTGGTTGAAATCGACAGGGAGTTTAATGACAGCCTCGATGCAGTAAAGCGTGAGGCCATGTCATCATTCGCCGATGATCATGTCCTCATTGAAAAATATCTGCGTAAACCGCGCCATATCGAGATCCAGGTGTTTTGTGATAATGACGGTCATGCCGTTTATCTGTTTGAACGGGACTGCTCGGTGCAAAGACGACATCAAAAAGTTGTCGAAGAGGCGCCGGCACCGGGCATGGATCCGTCACGACGCGAGGCTTTGGGCAAGGCCGCGATCACTGCCGCGAAGGCCATCAACTATGTCGGCGCCGGTACCGTGGAATTTATTGTCGATGAGGACGGTACATTTTATTTTATGGAAATGAATACCCGCCTGCAGGTGGAACACCCGGTAACCGAGCTCATCACCGGACAGGACCTGGTGGAATGGCAACTGCGAGTGGCCAGTGGTGAGAGCCTGCCCTGCTCGCAGAAGGAACTGTCCATCAATGGTCACGCACTGGAAGCCCGTATTTATGCGGAAGATCCGGATCGGGATTTCCTGCCCGCCACCGGCCTGCTTTCCCATCTGCGTTTTGCTCGGGATTCCCGTCACGTTCGTATCGATACCGGCGTCAGGCAGGGCGACAGTGTCAGCATGCACTATGATCCGATGATCGCCAAACTGATTGTCTGGGACCATGATCGTGACAGTTGTTTGCGACGCATGATCCGCGCCCTGAACGAAACCCAGGTCGTCGGTGTGAGCACCAACATTGATTTTCTCACTTCCCTTGTCTCCCATGCGGCGTTTCAGGCCGCCGATCTGGACACCGGTTTTATTGCGCGCCACCACGAACAATTGTTTCTTGATTCTCAGCAAGTCGATGAGCATATCCTGGCACTGGCCGCACTGTACATCCTGTTAAGCCGGGAAAAGCAGGCAAAGGCCGGCGCCGAGAAGTCATCCGATCCTTATTCTCCATGGCATACAACCCATGCCTGGCAGGCGAATCTGGACAGCGTTGAGGAACTTTGTTTCAACGAGAAAGAGCTCGAGCATGTTGTGCTGGTGCATTACCGGAAACAAAGCACAGTCTTGCAAATCAATGACAGGCAGATCATGGCCAGTGGTACTCTTAGCGACGATGGTGATCTGAGTGCCAATCTGGATGGTACCCGTACCCATGTGACAGTGGTTGAGAACGCTGATACGCTGTCAATACTGCATGGCGGCAACAGCTGTCAACTTACACTTCTCAATAAAACCGACCATGGCGGGGATGAAGAGGCGACACCCGGCAGTTTGATCTCACCCATGCCCGGCAAGGTCATAGCAGTATTGGCAAAGGTGGGGGATCAGGTGAAAAAAGGTACTCCTCTGCTCATACTCGAAGCCATGAAAATGGAACACACCATCAGCGCACCCCGGAACGGTACTGTAAGCGCCTTACACTATGGCGTCGGTGACATGCTTGATGAGGGTGTTGAATTGCTGGTCGTGGAGGAGTAAGAATGGTTTGCACTGATGTCTTTGCCCGCCAAAGTTAAAATCGTCGAAGTCGGCCCGCGCGATGGTCTGCAAAACGAAAAGCAAATAATACCCGCTGAGGTCAAAATAGAATTGATCAAGCGGCTCACGGATGCCGGCCTGTCGGTAATTGAATCCGGCAGCTTTGTCTCACCGAAGTGGGTACCGCAAATGGCGGGCAGCGACAAGGTATTGGCCGGTATCACCCGTAAAGCCGGTGTCAGCTACCCGGCACTGGTACCGAATATAAAGGGCCTTGAACATGCCATTGCCGCTGATGTTGAAGAAATTGCTGTTTTTGGCGCCGCCTCGGAAACTTTTTCGCTGAAGAATATCAACTGCTCCAGAGAAGACAGCCTGCGACGTTTCCAGACGGTTTGTGAAGCTGCTCTCGACAGGGGGATGCGCATCAGAGGGTATATCAGTTGCGTACTGGGCTGTCCTTACGAAGGTGATGTCAACCCGGATACCGTCGCTGAGCTGGCGCAAAAACTTCTGCACATGGGCTGTTACGAAATATCCCTCGGCGACACCATCGGCGTCGGCACGCCGCTCAAGGCCGCACACTTACTTGAAACCGTCGCCGCCAAAGTAGGCATGGACAAGCTGGCAATCCACTTTCACGATACCTATGGTCAGGCGCTGGCCAATATCTACGCCTGTCTGGAACTAGGTGTCAGCGTAATAGACAGCTCCATCGCCGGCCTCGGCGGCTGTCCCTATGCCACCGGCGCCAGCGGTAACGTCGCCAGTGAAGATGTAGTCTACATGCTTGACGGCCTGGGAATAGAAACCGGCATCGACCTGGAAAAACTTATTGACACCGGCTGGTACATTTCCGGACAACTGCAACGCGATCCTGCATCTAAAGTCTCTTTGGTACTGAAAAACTCGTGTTAATCAACACTGACTGACTCATCTTTATCATCGATACAGCAAATTGCTTTGAAAATCCGCAGGAAGCTTTAGAATAGTCGTAGTCATATAATAATAACCCACTCCGGATAACTGTTACGTTTGAGTCTGTTACAAGGTCTTGTACAACACTTTCGCTGGATAAGCCTGATTGGTGGCCCCCTGTTCGGCCTGTTCATTTATTCCCTCGTTCCCGAGACTTTCAACGGCCTGGATAATGTTCCAGTCACCATCGGTCACGCCGGTAAATTGACTGCGGCACTGGCCTGCTGGATGGCCATCTGGTGGCTGGGTGAATCCATCCCCATTTATGCCACAGCCCTGTTACCGCTGGCGGTATTGCCCCTGGGTGGAGCCGTCACCATGAAGGAAACGGCTCTCGGCTACGCCCACCCGCTGATATTTCTTTTCATTGGTGGTTTTATGCTGGCGCTGGCGCTGGAACGATGGCAATTGCACAAACGCTTCGCCTTGCTGGTATTGCGTATCATCGGCACCACGCCGATAAAACTTGTCGGCGGCTTCATGTTTGTCTGCGCCACCTTGAGTATGTGGATCACGAATACCGCCACCACACTGGTAATGCTGCCCATCGCGCTGAGCATAATCAGTATTTATGAAAAACAGTTTCCGGAAAAAAAGAATCTGGCCCTGTGTTTATTGCTGGGCATCGCCTATGCCTCATCCATCGGCGGCATAGGCACCATTATCGGCACCGTACCCAATATTTTTACGGTTTCCTTTCTCGAGAGCGAGTTCGGAATTCAGATCGGTTTTTTGCAATGGATGAAGGTAGGTATTCCGATAGTACTGCTGTTTGTACCACTGGCCTGGTTTATGCTGACCCACCTGATCTATCCGCTGGACCATGAGCCGATAGATGAAAGCGTACTGGATACCAAAGCCGAACCCTGGAATATGGGCTCACGTTTAACGCTGATGGTCTTTTTTCTCACTGCTTTTTGCTGGATGTTTCGGCCGCTGCTTAACAGGACCGAGCTGTTACAACATTTAACCGACAGCGGGATCGCCATCACCGCTGCGTTGTTGCTGTTTGTCATTCCGAGCAATATCAAACAAAAAGAGTTCCTGATAGATTGGGAAACGGCTGTACGTATTCCCTGGGGGATCATCATTTTACTGGGCGGCGGCATCTCCCTGGCAACAGCTATCGGCAACAATGGCGTCAGTGAATTGCTGGCAAGTTATCTGAGTGGTATGCAGGGAGTACACCCGCTGATCATGAGCCTGGCCGTAGTGACCTTCATCATTTTTCTGACTGAATTAACCAGCAATACGGCCACGACAACGGCACTGGTGCCGATGCTGGCGGCAATGGCAGCGGGACTCGGCATCGCGCCGATTACCATTATCATTCCGGCAACGATCGCCGCCAGTTGTGCCTTCATGCTGCCGGTGGCCACGCCACCGAATGCCATCGTCTTCGGATCCGGCTTACTGCGCATACCGCAGATGGCAAGGGCCGGTATCTGGTTGAACCTGGTCGGCATCCTCCTGATTACAGGCAGCACTCATGTTCTGATAACTTACTTTTTCAGTCCGGGATGAGAGGCGATCCATGGCAGGAAATCTGATCCGCAGTGAACAACCCCTGCATCGGGATATTGTTGCTCTGCCCGATTCTGAATTTACCGGATGGTGCTTTGCCGGTGGATCTGGAAGTGCGAATCGACTGTGATGTAGCCGGGTCGGGTGACTTTATTCAGGATGGTGTCCACTGAAAATGCATTCCGTTTATAATTGCACCGGTGTCCAATATTATTAATTTCATTCAGGAGTAACAGTACTCATGTCCTACCCTGCAACAGGCACATGTCAATGTGAACAAGTGCATTACAAACTCAGGCAAGCACCGATTATCACTGTAGTATGCCACTGCACCGACTGTCAGAAACTGTCTGCCGGAGCATTCAGCATGACCATGATGGTCAAACGTGAAGATTTCGAACTTGTTCGTGGAGAATTACAGGCCTTCGACAGAACGGCGGCAAGCGGCAATATCGCCAGATGTTATTTTTATCCGACCTGCAGCAATCGAATTTACCATGAAAACCCGGAGAAACCGGAGGTGATTCGATTGAAGCCCGGCACGCTGGACGATACCAGTATCATAAAACCGGAAATGCATGTCTGGACACAAAGTGCGCAACCATGGGTGACACTACCCACAGATATACCCTGTCACGAAACACAGCCGCTTATGGCGGCGCTGACCGACAGGTAGATATGCCACGCTGGTGCATGGGAACGATTCATCCTCAGAAAGTCAGATAGCCTTTGCTATCGAGATAATCAACTATTTCCATCGCCGCTTCCTCCGCCGTGCAATCCGAGGTTTTTATTTCTATCTCGGCCTGTTCAGGTTCTTCGTAGCGTGAATCAATACCGGTGAAGTTTTTAATCTCTCCACTGCGGGCTTTTTTATACAGTCCTTTTCGATCTCTTTGCTCGCATATTTCCAGCGGTGTATTGACATAGATCTCAATGAATTCATCCTCTTCCAGTAAACTGCGCGCCAGTCGGCGCTCGCTGATAAAAGGGGAGATGAACGACACCAGAACAATAAGCCCGGCGTCCACCATCAGTTTTGCCGATTCGCCTACACGGCGAATGTTCTCGACTCGATCCACATCAGTGAAACCCAGATCCTTATTAATACCGTGTCTGATATTGTCACCATCAAGGACATAAGTATGCCGACCAAGATCCATCAGGCGCTTATCGACAAGATTCGAGATAGTCGATTTACCCGAACCCGAAAGTCCGGTGAACCAGAGCACACAGGGTTTTTGATGTTTTAACTGTGCCCGCGCCGATTTATCGACGGCCATCTCCTGCCAAACGACATTTTTCGCCCGCCTCAGGGAAAACACCAGCATGCCGACACCGACTGTATTGTTCGTCAGGCGATCGATCAGGATGAAGCTGCCGGTACGGCGATTCTCTTCATAGCTGTCAAAAGCAATGGGCTGGTTCAGGTTTACATTACAATACCCCACTTCATTGAGTTCAAGAGATTTGCCCGGCTCGTGATCAAAGTTGTTCACATTCACCTTGTACTTCAGCTCCGTCACGGTGGCAGGCGTGGTCCTGTTCGTGGTCTTGAGCAGATACTGCCGTCCCGGCAGCAGTTCCTGTTCCGTCATCCACAGCACATGCGCCGCAAACTGATTCGATTGATCGGCAGCGCTTGCCACTGCACAAATCACGTCGCCGCGGGATATATCCAGCTCATCTTCGAGCGTCAGCGTAAGGGCCTGATCAGCACAGGCGACTTCAAGCTCGCCATCATAGGTCACAATACTTTTGATCCGGCTGCGTTTACCCGAAGGAATCACAATGATTTCTTCGCCGACCTTGATACTGCCGCCGGCGATGGTCCCGGAAAACCCCCTGAAATTCAGATCCGGCCGGTTCACCCATTGTACCGGGAAGCGAAAAGGCAGCTCGCTTTGCTCCTTGGCAACATCCACTTCTTCAAGGTATGGCAACAGCGCAGGGCCCTGGTACCAGCCAGTGCGGCCGCTGACGGACGTGACATTGTCGCCGTCGAGCGCCGAAATCGGAATACAGAGAATATCGGAAAAGCCCAGTGATTCGGTTACACCCCGGTAGTCCTGCTCTATTTCATCAAAGACCTGCTGCGAAAATTCGACCAGATCCATTTTGTTAATCGCCACAACGATATGCCTGACACCCAGCAGTGAAGCGATGTAACTGTGCCGACGTGTTTGCGTCAACACGCCGAGACGGGCATCGATCAGAATAATGGCAAGATCGGCAGTTGATGCGGCGGTCGCCATGTTGCGTGTATATTGCTCATGGCCCGGTGTATCCGCAACAATGAATTTTCGTTTGTCGGTGGAAAAGTAACGATAGGCGACATCGATGGTGATGCCCTGCTCCCTCTCCGCCGCCAGGCCATCCACCAGCAGGGCCAGATCCATTTCCTTGCCCTGGGTGCCCATTTTCCTGCTGTCACTTTCAAGTGTCTTCAGTTGATCTTCATAAATCAATTTTGAATCAAAAAGAAGACGACCAATAAGCGTGCTTTTACCATCATCGACGCTGCCACAGGTAATAAAGCGCAAAAAGCTTTTGTGCTCCTGTGCATACAGATAAGCCTCAATATCTTTTCCTATCAAGTCGGATTGATGGGCCATTAGAAGTAGCCCTCCTGTTTCTTCTTCTCCATTGAAGCGGCGGCATCATGATCAATCACACGCCCCTGTCTTTCCGATGATGTTGTCAACAGCATCTCCTGGATAATATCCGGCAGTGTCGTCGCACTGGATTCCACCGCACCCGTCAAGGGATAACAGCCCAAAGTACGAAAACGTACCATGCGCATAGTCGCTTCTTCACCATCTGCAAGCGGCATGCGCTCATCATCAACCATAATCAGTACGCCGTCGCGCTCCACCACAGGACGCTCTTTGGCAAAATAAAGCGGTACGATGGGAATATTTTCCATATGGATATATTGCCAGACATCCAGCTCTGTCCAGTTGGACAGCGGGAAGACACGCATACTCTCGCCTTTGTGAATACGGGTGTTGTAGATATCCCAGAGTTCCGGGCGCTGGTTCTTCGGGTCCCAGCGATGTTGATCGGAGCGAAAGGAGAAAATGCGTTCTTTTGCCCGCGACATCTCCTCATCGCGCCGGGCGCCGCCAAAGGCCGCACTGAACTTGTATTTATCAAGCGCCTGTTTCAGTCCCTGCGTCTTCATGACATC
>JAJRTU010000050.1 GCA_024278135.1 Gammaproteobacteria bacterium | reverse complement strand
TTACGGGTGCTGGAGTTGAATTATCCGAATCATCCCGGTCTGAATGAAGTGGAAGATATTCTCGTCAGATAAGGGGTCTCTCTCCCGGGATCAGTACTCCCGATAACCTGAAGTAATCGGGTAGCGTCGGTCACGACCAAAGGCCCGCCTGGTAATACGTATGCCTGGAGCCGCCTGCCGGCGCTTGTATTCGTTGCGATCGACGAGACGAACGATCTCAAACACGGTCTCACTGTCAAAGCCGGCGCTGATGATCTCATCCGGGCTTTGATCCAGTTCGATATAGCGCTCGAGGATGGGATCCAGTATGTCATAGGGGGGCAGTGAGTCTTCATCCTTCTGATCTTCGCGTAATTCCGCACTGGGGCGACGGTCGATAATACGTTGGGGAATAACAGGCGCTCGTGAATTTCGCCAGTTTGCCAGTTCATAGCTCAGTGTCTTGGACAAGTCTTTCAGTGGTGCGAAGCCCCCCGCCATATCGCCGTATAATGTTGCATAGCCCACCGCCATTTCACTCTTGTTGCCGGTGGTGAGTACCATTTTCCCTGACTTGGTGTACAGGGCCATCATCAATACCCCTCTGGATCGGGCCTGTATATTCTCTTCGGTCGTATCCGCCGGCAAGTCGGCAAACAGCGGGGCCAGCAGATCCGTGAAAGCGGCAAAAGGCGAATCGATGGGCAGGATATGGTGGCGCACTGACAGGGTTGTGGCCATTTCTCTGGCATCATCAGTACTGATGTCTGCCGTGTAGCATGAGGGCATAATCAGTACCTCGACATTGTCAGCCCCCAGGGCATCCACGGCAATGACCAGGGTCAGTGCCGAGTCGATACCACCTGACAGGCCAATCACGGCACCTTTGAAACCGTTTTTACGAACATAATCTTTGACGCCCAATACCAGGGCTTGATAGATACTTTCACAGCGACTCAGGGGTCCCGGTGGCGGCAGGGACGAACTGATTTCAAGTTGGTCATTTTTCTGTTCGATTTCGAACAGGTACAGACCTTCCTGAAATTGCGGCGCACGAAAAACAATCTCGCCATTGCTGTCAATGACCATTGAGGCACCGTCAAACACCAGTTCGTCCTGGCCGCCGACAAGGTTCAGATAAATGATATTCAATCCGGTTTCAGCAACGCGCTGTTTAAGTACAGCCTCACGCTCAGCCAGTTTATCGGTGTGATAGGGAGAAGCATTGATGTTAACGAGCAGCTTTGCACCTGACTCGGCTGCCTTTTTTGCCGGAACCGGGGACCAGAGATCTTCACAAATACTCAGGGCTGTAGAGATCCCGTTCAAGTTGAACAGGCATGTTTTGTCGCCCGGTAAAAAATACCGTTTCTCATCGAACACGCCGTAATTCGGCAGATAACGTTTGTAGTAGAGTGCCTGCTGTTCGCCTCCCCTCAGCAGGCTGCAAGCGTTGTGCAGGCCTTCAGAGGTTTTTTCAGCGAACCCGATGATGATGTCGATGTCAGTTGATTTAGCTGTAATTTGCCGAAGGGCACATGTTATTTGTTCATACAAAGCATTCCTGAGCAGCAGATCTTCGGGCGGGTAGCCTGTCAGCGCCAGTTCCGGGAAAATTATCAGGTCGCAACTCAGGTGTTTCGCCTGATCGATATCCTGACAAATCCGCCTGGTGTTTCCCTCTATGTCACCCACATGGAAATTCGACTGGGCAATGGCAATACGCATAATTTAAATCCGCCTGACTGGAAAGGCCGAATTGAGAATATAGAGGATATGATAGCAAGCGGGAAACTATTTACAGATTGTTTTTCGATGAAACAACAAGCAACATAAGCGATTATATAGACAAGACCGGAAAAGCCGGACAGCGTGAATATGATATGCACGGCTGCACCGAGCTTTTTTGACACATCTTATCGGCCCATGTGGCTGTTTTCCATGCCAGCTAAAACAGCACTGACATCATCAGTTTGATTTTTTCGCGCGCTATCGGATCAATTTGACAATGCAGAGGCGATGGCTGTTCCCAATAATGCGGGGGATTCGACTGTTTTTACACCTGCGGACTCCAGTGCGGCGAATTTGTCGTCGGCCGTACCTTTGCCGCCGGAGATGATGGCACCGGCATGACCCATGCGTTTTCCGGGAGGAGCGGTGACTCCGGCTATATAGCCCACTACAGGTTTACTGACATGCTGTTTGATGAATTCAGCGGCTTCTTCTTCAGCGGTGCCGCCAATCTCACCGACCATAATAATACCTTTGGTGTCAGGATCTTTCTCAAACAGTTCCAGGCAGTTGATAAAGTTCATCCCATGAATGGGATCACCGCCGATACCGACACAGGTGGTTTGCCCCAGATTTACCAGCGTTGTTTGATGTACAGCTTCGTAAGTCAATGTGCCCGAGCGTGAGACAATGCCGATGCTGCCCGGGGTATGGATGTTGCCGGGCATGATGCCGATCTTGCATTGTCCTGGAGTGATGATTCCCGGGCAGTTGGGTCCGATAAGCCGGGTATCCGGGTATTGATCCAGATAGGCCCTGACCTTGACCATATCTATGACCGGTATGCCTTCTGTTATACAGACGATGAGTTTAATGCCGGCGGCGGCGGCCTCGGTAATCGCTTCCGCAGCGAACGCTGCGGGTACCATGATCATACTGGCATCTGCACCGGTCGCATTTGCCGCATCTGCAACAGTATTGAAAACAGGTCTGTCCAGATGTGTTTCACCGTCCCGTCCCGGTGTGACTCCACCAACAATCTGTGTACCGTATTCTATGGCCTGTTCAGCGTGGAAAGTGCCCTGGCGTCCGGTAAAACCCTGGATAATGACTTTGGTATCTTTATTGATGAGTATGGACATCAGCTTGCTCCCCCCTTGACTGCGGCAACGACCTTGTTGGCCGCATCGCTCAAATCATCGGCCGATATAATTTTCAGCCCGCTTTCATCCAGTAATTTTTTTCCTTCCTTCACTTTGGTGCCTTCCAGTCTGGCGACGACGGGAACTTCAATCCCAATCTCCCTGACTGCGGCGATAATCCCTTCGGCGATGAGATCGCAACGGACGATGCCGCCAAAGATATTGACCAGAATGGCTTCCACCTTGGTGTCCGAAATGATGAGTTTAAACGCTTCAGCCACTCTTTCCTTGGTGGCGCCGCCACCAACATCGAGAAAATTGGCCGGGTCACCGCCGTGCAGTTTGATGATATCCATCGTCGCCATGGCCAGGCCGGCGCCGTTGACCATGCAGGCGATGTTGCCGTCAAGAGCGATGTAATTGAGGTCGAATTTTCTGGCGGCATTTTCCTTTTCATCTTCCTGAGCCGGATCGCGCCATTCTTCCAGATTGGCCTGACGGTACAGGGCGTTGTCGTCAACCGACACTTTGGCATCCAGGGCTTCGAGATCACCGGATTTTGTGATGATCAGCGGATTGATTTCGACCAGACTCAGGTCTTTCTCGATAAAGAGCCGGTAGATGCTGCTGAGAATGCCGGCCAGCTGTTTTTGCTGTTTGTTGTCGAATTCAAGTTGAAAACCGAGTTGGCGACATTGATAGCTCTGCAAACCCATGATCGGATCTATC
>JAJRTU010000049.1 GCA_024278135.1 Gammaproteobacteria bacterium | reverse complement strand
GCTGTCGTTGTTGATTTTTGTGCTGTCAGTGGGTGCAGGCAGTGTACGGGCCGATCATGTCAATTTTACGTTGGTAGGGAATGTCACATCTGCTGATGCAGGGAATGGTTTCGGGCTGAATGTCGGCGATTCGATTACGGTAACCGGAGCGTTTGATGATGGCGGGTTGACAGGGGTTGGCGTTGAAGTCGTGGTGTTTTCGGCTGGTAGTAGTAATAGCCTGGATATTGTAGTTGGGTCGATGAGTTTTACTGGGGCAGACGATAAGAATTACAGTTCTGGTAGTCCTCCACCTAAACTGAAATTTTCTGATGGTGTCTTTAACGGATTTGTATTTCTTACTGACTTTGACCCTTTTGGGTATTTTGGTTCTGCTGGTTTTTCCTTTGATTCAGGTGACGATAACATTATCCCTAACTATGTGTCTGGTATTTGGACTGACTACTCAGTTACTCCCGCAACACAACTCCCATCCGTCATAAAAGCCGGCGACCTCGCCCCCCTCAACCAGCCCGACGGCACACTCAACGCCGGCGATGTCGTCATCATGCAGCGTCTCGTCCTTGGCCAGCTACAACCCACTCTGGAACAAAGCCTCGCCGCCGATGTAGCTCCCCTGAACCAGCCGGATGGCAACATTAATGCAGGGGATATGGTAGTCCTGATGCGCGCAGTGGCGGGCGATGTGATCCTGCCACCGATCAATGTGCCTTCAGCAGGATTCGAGCCTCCCTTCCTGATACAGCCAAACAGCCAGACACAGCAGGCGTCAGTTACCGTACAGGGTGTTGCCGCCCCGCAGCAAAGCGTCAATCTCTATCTTAACGGTGGTCTGGCGGCCAGTGTGACGGCCGACAGTCTGGGCGCTTTCCAGGCCGGCGTAACGCTTCTGCAAGGCCCGAACAGTTTGTATGCAGTGGGTCTGGTCGGTGCGCAGGAGAGTGAACCCTCCAACATGGTCAGCGTATATTACGGCACGGTACTGCCGCCAGTGGACTGGCAGCAGGTGGTGCTGACTGATCTGGGCGGCGGGCAGATCCAGCTTGTAGCCCAACCAGGCACGGTGGCAGCCGGTACGTCAGTTACCCTGACATCGAAATCGGGTGGCACACAAACTGTTACCGCCGGTGCCGATGGCAGTTTTTCGGCGACTCTGGCGGGTTCGGGGACTGATGAGCCGGTCACCATTATTGTCGATGATGGCGCAGGTAACAGTTCACCCGCCTCGGGTAACAAGGCCGTTGGCGCGCTGTCGGGTACCTTTCTGGTCAACGAAACCGGTGCAGCGACCTATACCGTACCCATCGAAGTGCCGCCGGGCGTCGCCGGTATGCAGCCCGACCTTTCGCTTAATTACAACAGCCAGAGCGGTAATGGCATTCTGGGTATCGGCTGGAGCCTGAGCGGCCTGTCCGCTATATCGCGATGTCCCAGGACCTATGCACAGGATGGTGTGTACGGCAGCGTCAATTACGACAGTAATGATCGCTTCTGCCTTGATGGCCAGCGCCTGGTCAATGTGTCTGGAAACTACGGTGCAGACGGCACCGTGTACCGCACGGAGGTGGACAGTTTTTCCCTGATAACGCAAAACGGCACCAGCTGCGGCGGGCCGTGCGGATTTACCGTGCAGACCAAATCCGGTCAGACCCTGGTGTACGGAAATTCCGATAACAGCAGGAGAAATGTATCGACTACCCCGGCTGCACTGCATTGGGCGGTCAACAGTATTTCGGATATATCCGGGAATTCGATTCAGTTTACCTACTACAAAAACATCTCTGGAGATCAACGCATTCAAAGCATCACATATGCCAGTACCTACCAGATGCGCCGGGTGGAGTTTGTGTATGAGACGCGCAGCGATGTGGCGCGTGGTTATGTTGCCGGTAGTCCGGTGGTTTCCGATCAGCGTTTGAAAGCTATACGTACCAGGGTTGGTTCTACCATCGTAAAAGAATATCGGTTTGCCTATGACGTCAGCCCGGTTACGTATGCAAGCAGGGTCTATGAAGTGACGGAATGTGGTTTCACTGGTACGGGTAACGATACCTGTATTCCTCCGACAAGGCTCAGCTGGCAGGAAGGGAGTATTGGATACGAAGCAACGAGCTTTTTTCCCATACTTTATGAGGGCATACGAGGGTCGGCTTACAAATGGCAGGCCGATTTTAATGGGGATGGTAAAGAAGAAATAGCGATTGGACTCGGTAATAATGTCGCCATGTATGGATACGGCGGTCAGCAGGCGGGCATAATATTGTCATCTTCTGCGGTTACCAATAGTTGGGGAGGGAGTTCTTATAGCTTTGCGGCGGACTTCAACGGTGATGGGATAGCCGATATTGCCAGCGGTTCCGGTTCAAATGTGTTTATGAAGCTTGGTGGGCCAAGCGGCTTTACCAGTACGACCTGGGGGGCTGCTAACTCCTGGGGGATCGGCGTCTTTACATGGTCGGGCGATTTTAATGGAGACGGTCTGGCTGATATTGCAAGTGCCTCGGGCAGCAATGTTTACATGAAACTGTCCACTGGCAGTGGTTTTACGAGTCAAACCTGGCCAGTGGCTAATCTTTGGGGAAATGCCGATAGAACCTGGGTGGCGGATTTTAATGGTGATGGCCTGACTGACATAGCATCATCATCCAATGGCAATATCTACATGAAGCTGTCAACCGGAACAGGTTTTACAAGTGAAACGTGGACGGTAAGTAACAATTGGTCGGATGTTGCCCACACATGGGTAAAGGATTTTAACGGTGATGGTTTTGCCGATATCGTCACCGGCAAAGTACCGCCTTTAAAGGTCAAGCTTTCAACAGGGTCAGGCTTTATTGATCAGAGCTGGTCGATTTCCGGTCTCCCTTCCGGTTATGAGATTACACTGGTGCAGGACCATAATGGAGACGGATACCCTGATCCAGTGCTAAATAAGGTATCGTTCCCTGCTAGTGACGAATTCGTTGCGTATGGAAATGGAAACGGTTTCCGAGCACCTGTAAATGTCGGGTTTCCCCAGAATATCGCACTGAAAGAAGGTGATACAGTATTCTTTGGCGATATTGACGGCGATGGGAAGCCGGACTGGTCAAGATGGCCGGACCCTGCCGGTCTTTTTACAAGCAGTATCTGGATGAAGCCATCGACGCTGTTGCCGGAAAGCGTCGTAAGCATTTCGCCCAGTGTCGGCTTAACTGTCTCAATAGCCTATAAGTCACTTGTTGATGGTTACCAGTCCGGGTATTGCCCCGGCTATCCGGTCCGCTGCCGACCGATTCCTCTGCAGGTCGTGTCTGATCATTCCGTGGATGATGGCATCGGCGGCACGGCGAGTTTCTCGTATGGGTTCACGAATGCATGGATACATAGCCGTGGCCGTGGTTTCCTCGGATTTTCGGACAGGAGTGTGACCGATCAGCAGAATGGCGTGATAACAACAACCAGCTATGCGATCTATGCATCTCAAACTATCGTTGATACTTATCCCGACCGCTATCCCTATTCAGGCATGATTTCTTACATGAAATCGACGCAGGCCCTGCAACAGGACCCGCCGCCCCCACCACCACCCGGCACGGTGCGTCATACGGGCATAATAACAACTATTAACGAAATTTATGACTCGATGACGGTGACCGGGTTTGATCTGAAACAAACAACAGCAAAGACCTATTTTCCTTATGCAAGAGTGAAGGATGAGGTGCAGCGCGAGGTTGACGGGCAGGTTCTATCGACAACAACAACGACCACGGACTATGACACATCCGGAAACGTCACTCAGATTACCGCCCAAACTGTGGGCAACAACGAAACCTTCACCAAAGCCACCGTCAACACGTACGACACGGCTGACCTGCGTCTTGGTCGCCTGTTGCGGGCGGCGGTGACCAGTACAACACCCGATGGTGTTGCGACCCGAACGTCCGGGTTTACGTATTACCCCAGTGGCCTGCTGAAACAGGAGATCATCGAGCCCGACGAGGCCGATACCAGCCCGCTCAAGCAGGTAACCGACTACGAGTACGATGTCTTCGGCAACAAGACCAAAGTATCAGTTACTGCACTGGCCGGCGACGCACCGGCCTCCGGACTGCAAACACGCACCATAGAAACACAGTATGACAGCCACGGACTGTTCCCCGTACGCACTGTCAATGCGCTGGGCCACGAGGAAACCTACCAGTTCGATACGCGCTTCGGTACCAGGACACGGCTCATCGGTCCGAATAAACTGCCAACCTTCTGGGAGTACGATGCGCTGGGTCGGCTGGTGCGCGAGACGCGCGCTGATGGCACGCTGACTACGACGGATTATGCCTGGTGTCCGGCCTCAATATGCCCCTACGGCGGCACCCGGATTGTCAGTGAAACATCCGGCAGCGCGAGAACCGTGGTCTACCGCAATGCCCAGGACCGGGAAATTCGTTCCGAGAGTGAAGGATTACGTCCCGGCGTCCTGATCTACCAGGATACCGATTACGATAACTTCGGACGTATCTATCGCAAGTCGCGGCCTTACTATGCTGGCGATACACGGCAATGGGCAACCTTTGCGTACGATCAGCTTGACCGGGTTATCGAAGAGTTCCTTCCGGATGGTGGGCAGGTGGCCTATACCTACGCCCCCTTCACAAAAACCACAACCACCTACATTCTTGGTGGCGACGTTGCACAGATTGCCAAAACCGAGCGCTTTGATGTCATGGGCCGCCTGCGCCAGGTCGATGAAGAACTGGGTGTCAACACCACCTTCCAGTACGATCCCTATGACAACCTGACAACAGTCACCGACGCCGCCGGTAATATCACAACTACCCAATACGACCGTCGCGGGCGCAAGCTATTCATGAACGAGCCGAACATGGGGCAGTGGGAGTACCGCTACAACGGCTTCGGTGAGCTGACATTCCAGCAGGACAACAAACTGCAGCAGGTCACCATGACCTATGATGCGCTCGGTCGGATGGCCAGGCGCTCCGAACCGGAGGGCACGACCACCTGGATCTACGACACCGCCCCGCCTGGCATAGGAAAACTTGCACGGGTTAATACCCCCAACGGCTTTGTACGCACCTTGAACTACGATGCACTGGGCCGGGTGGCTGCGGATGTGCGGGTAATCACCGGGCAAACTTACCAGACCGCCTATGCCTACGATCGCTTCGGCCGGGTTAGCGAGACCACCTATCCCAGCGGCTTCACCACACGCAACGTCTATAACACGCGTGGCATTCTGGTCGAGGTGCGCAATGCCGCCAACGACGCCCTGTATTGGCAGGCTAATGATGCCGATGCCGATGGACAGCTTACCCGCGAGAGCTACGGCAACAACCTTGACACCCTGCGCACCTACGACCCTACCAGTGGCCGAATCGATATTATCAGCACGGGTATTGGCACTGGCACCAGTATCCAGTTCCTCGACTACAGCTTTGATACGGTGGGCAACCTGCAAACGCGTTCGCGCAGCGAGGGCACGACCAGCCTCACGGAAAGTTTTGATTACGATGCGCTGAACCGGCTGAAGCTCAACGCCATCAGCGGCATCGGCAACAAAAACTATGACTATGACAACCTGGGTAACATCACCCAAAAAGGGGTTGTCAACGACCACCGCTATGCCGAACGCGGCGCAGGACCACACGCTGTCACCTTTGCCGGTGGTCAGAATTATGACTATGACAACAACGGCAATATGGTGTCAGGTGCCGGGCGCGGCATAACCTGGAGCTCTTATAACAAGCCAACGCTGATCCAGAAGGGCCAGACCAGCGTCCGTTTTGACTATGGCCCGGATCGTGCGCGCTTTCGTCAGATCAAGACCATCGCGAGTGAAACCACAACCACGGTTTATATCGGAAAACTGTACGAAGAGATCAGCATGCCGGGGCAGGTCGAACGCAAACACTACATCATGGCCGGCGGCAGGGCCATTGCGGTGTATTCAGACAAAGGTGCCGGACAGACCTCGACACAGTATCTGCACTACGATCATCTGGGTTCGGTGGATGTCATCACCAACGCATCGGGCACGATAGTGGAGCGCCTCAGTTTTTCTCCTTTCGGCATGCGCAGGAATATCGACTGGACCGATGCCACCGGTTTGTTAACGTCGCAATACATCACGCGTGGATTCACCGGTCACGAACAGCTCGACGAAGTCGGGCTGGTGCATATGAACGGGCGTGTCTACGATCCTGTACTGGGCCGGTTCCTGAGCGCGGACCCGCAGGTCCAGTTTCCCGCCAGCTCGCAGAGCCACAACCGCTACAGTTATGTGCTCAACAACCCGCTGTCCTACACCGATCCGAGCGGGTTTGGGTTATTCAGTAAAATCAAAAAGGCATTCAAGAAAGTCGGCAGCGCCATCAAGAAACTGGCCGGTAATGCGTTTGTACGGTCAGCCCTGGCGATCGTGGCCACTTACTATACGTTCGGCTACGTGGGGTTGCTTACCAGTAACGGTCTTTTGGGCGCCGCTGCCGGCGGGTTTGCCGGCGGTCTGATTGCTACCGGTTCCTTGAAAGGTGCCGCCATCGGTGCGGTGACAGCTGCGGCATTTTATGGCGTGGGTAGTTATTTTAGTGCTGCAAAGCTGCAAGGCAGTGCTTCGTGGGGGAAGGGGCAATTATGGTTTGGCAAGATTGTTGCGCATGGGACTGTGGGTGGGGCATCGTCGGCGGCGCAGGGTGGGAACTTTGCGGATGGTTTTCGAAGTGCTGCGTTTACACAGTTTGGTGCGCCGGTGATAGGCGCTACGCCCGGGGGTACAATTGGCAGGACGGCTGCGGCGGCTGTTGTGGGTGGTACGGCTTCGAAGCTTGGTGGGGGGAAGTTTGCGAATGGGGCTGCTACAGGCGCATTTAGTAGGCTATTCAATGCTGAGTTGCATGATTCTTTCGCAAAGAACCCTCGTACTGCAGCAGCAGCGGTTGAACTGCGTCGCTTACAGGGGCTTACTGATAAGCAGTTTGCGCATGAGCAATTCTTCGAATTGCTTGGCGAGCCTGGATTTACACAAGGCCTTACACTAGATGAAGTTATCAATCAGTTTGATAGTTTGGTCGTAAATAGTGCTGATTTAATTGGAAGTGTTAGGCAGCTACAGGAGCTTAGCTTGCAGAACATAATAGTTGACGGGCTAAATACAACAGTCAGTTCATCAGCAGCGAGTGCGGCTAATCAGGCTACTAAGGTTTTAAGTTCGCGAAGCCCATCAGGTATCGTCCGAACATTTTCACGGTTTTTGGCTGGTAGTGCTGCAGAAATGATTGGAGATCAAAATGCTTCCCCCATTGTTAGTTGTGGATTAAGGTCATGTGCTGTGGAGTAGAAATGATTACTCATTGGGATAGATTTTAATATGATTAGGGAATCAAAATTAGTTTTTTTATGCGCTATATTAATCGCAACTGGTGTTCCGGTGTGCTGGTCAGAGTCAAGTTACCCTGACGTTTTGCGATCATTTATCGAGCAGGAAAGAAATGATCTTGCTTCATCGATAAACGGTGATATTTCTAGAGTATTTTTCGTTAAGATTTTCGATAGATTGGTGCCTGTTCCTAATCGCTTTGTTTTAATAGCTAACGAGTCTGGCCGGCATGTGTTTCGGAGTATGGCCGGGGAGACTATTGGAAGAGCGTTATTAATTGGCGCTATTGAAGCAGGGATAGTTGCTAAGGATAATGAGGTTGGCTTTAGGATAAAGCGTACAGAATACGAGTTATTGTATAACGACTACGAAGGAATGAAGATAAATATATACATATACAAGCCAAGAGATAACCCCTCCCCCATAAAAAGAATATTAGTAAGTAATGGTAATGAATATCTGATTATTTCAGATCAGAATAGTGAGTTATGGAAAGACATGCTTAAAGCGACACGAGAATTTCCATAGTTGGGGCCAGTGGTAATGTTTGGGGTCAGAGTAAAAATGTAAAAAGTTGTGATCCAACAGGGTCAGACTTGATCGACTTGACTTTGCACCTGCTGCAAAGCATCGGCGGCGTTAAGAATCTGTATGCCCTGCCATGGATGCAACACCAATAAATCACTATCACCTGTTGCGATGATATCGGCTTGAGCGGCCAGTGCCGTGGCGATCACGGCATCGTCATCGATGTCGCGGACGGTCCGTTCAATGGGTTGCGGTGTAACAAGGTTGGCCAGCATGCCGTAGCGTTGCATCAGGAATGTCGGTGTGATGTCTTGAGCGGCTAACAGGCCGGCGAATTTATCGCGTTCCAACACATCAGCCAGTTCATTGAGTAGCAGGCTGCTGGTGAAGAACATGGTTTGGTTATCCCGGCCCAGATCGAGCAACTGGCGCGGTACGCCACCCCAGATCAATGCCGATACCACGACGTTGGTATCCAGTACGATGCGCACGTTATTTTCGTTGCGCGCGTACGGCGTTTACTTCTTCCTGAATTTCTTCCATCGTCATGGCAGGTGCGTTAGCGGCGGCCAGCTTGTCGGCGGCACTAAACAGGCCATCAATAGCGCGACGGCGCAGGTTCTCGCGGAGCATGGCCTCAATCACCTTTGGCGTGAGCAGTCCGGCGCTTTTGGCTTCCTTAATCAAGTTGTCGGGTAGATCAAACGTCAGTGTTGTCATGGTGAGTCCTCAACGCGCCAGTGATTGCAGTTGTTTTTTGGTCATGTGCCTGGTTCCTTTAGCCACTCAGGTTCCCGACCATCTGCTGGGTCTGATATTTAACGATCATGCCTTCCAGCAGGGCCTTGATAATCTTCTTGTCTTCTATCGGCATCTGCGAGACCGCCTCGAACTGTAGTCGCAGATCGTCGTCCGGTCCGCGTTCGCCTGCCTCGAAAACCAGCTCATCCAGACTGACGTGCAGGGCCTTGGCCAACCGGATCAGCGTATCGAGGGTAGGCTGTGCTGTACTTGCCTCGTACCGCTTGACCTGGTTCACATGCAGGTTGATGGCATCGGCCAGGGCCTGTTGGGTGTAGCTGCGTTCCTTGCGGAGTTGAATCAGCCGTATTGGGAAGCTCATTGGGATCAACCACATTGTAATGACACCCATACTGTATCCCTCGTAATGACACCCATACTGTATCCCTCGTTCAGTCTACTGTTTGACAATGGTACAGTAAACGGTGCTAAAATAAAACAGCAAACTGGTCTTGACAGGTATCTGAAGAGGGACGTTTTATGGCACGTATTCCAGATGACGAAGTCAACCGCCTCAAAGCCGAGGTCTCACTCCAACGTCTGGTCGAGTTGGCCGGCATCCCACTCAAACGCCACGGGGCCGATCTGCTGGGCCTGTGCCCGTTCCACGACGACCACGAACCTTCCCTGGTGATCTCCCCGAAAAAGAACCTGTGGCATTGCCTGGGGGCGTGCCAGACCGGTGGATCGGTAATCGACTGGGTGATGAAACGCGAGGGCATCAGCTTCCGGCATGCGGTCGAACTGCTGCGGGCTGGTGTTCCTGCTTTAGTCGCTCCCGGCATCCTGTCTCCCGCAACACCGTCACATCCCGGTGCATCGGCGGCTAAAGATAAAAAGCCGGTCGCGAAGTCACGAACGAAGAAACTCGGTATCTCCTTTGATCGGGATGCCGGCGACCAGACGTTGCTCAATCAGGTAATCGATTACTGACCTGGATCGCGATCCACTACACACTCAACCAGTGGAACCTGCTCGTAGGTTACTGCGAAGATGGCCGCTTGAATATCAGCAATGCACTGGCGGAAAATGCTATCCGGCCCTTTGCGGTTGGCCGGCGCAACTGGTTGTTCAGTGATACGCCACGGGGTGCCAGGGCCAGTGCGACCTGCTATAGCCTGATCGAAACCGCGAAGGCCAATGGACTGGAACCCTATGCCTATCTACATCACGTATTGCAACACATCGCAGCGGCTGACACACTGGAAAAAATTGAGGCGTTGTTGCCCTGGAACATGAAGTAAGCATTGCGCGACTCTGGCCGCAAGGGGGCTGAATCTTTGGCGCTTACCTTTCACAGCAAAACCATCTGATTAATATCGGGTTGATTATCGCGTGGCGGATCGCCTCTGAGTAGCGCCATCAAGTCCCGCTTCTCAAACAGATTGAGCTGCAATAATCGTAAAATCTGTTGCGTGCTTTTCTGTAACTT
>JAJRTU010000048.1 GCA_024278135.1 Gammaproteobacteria bacterium | reverse complement strand
GACGTCGCGCCTCCAGCGTGGCCCGGGCACTTTTGTACTCACTGTCGACTTTCAGCCAACGACTCTGTGCTATCACACCATCTTTCCACAGGCCCTCTATACGGGCGCGTTCAGCCGCAGCCAGCTCAAAACGCGCCTGTGCCTCCAGATATTCAGCCTGCGCCTGGCCCAGGCTGTGACTACGCAGTTGCGCCAGTACCTGGTCTTTGTGTACTGCTTCATAGGCCACCACCTCCAAGGTCGTCACCATGCCATCCACCACTGGTGCAACGTGGTGGGATTTGCGTCGATCGACGGTGAGGATACCGTTTAATTTCAGGTAGGTAAGGCTCTCCCGGCTGTTGACTGTCGTGGTGGACAAGCCGGCCTTGGCCAGTTGTGCCGGGCTGAGTTGCAGCTCAGCCCCGACCGCCAGTATTGGAAGCACTGTAAAGATTAGAAGCATTAATTGTCTATTCATCGTGGGTATCCTGTGCAATTATCATGGGCAGGTGACAGACGGCAAAGTACCGCTGTACAACTGCCGGTCACGCCTGCTGCAGCCATTTCAACTGACATTCGCGACTGTCAAAACTGCCATATCGGGTATTGTTCAGTGAAGCGAACATCACCTCGCCGTTTGCGCAGACCCGGCTTCTCTGCCCAACAAGCCGTTGAACGGCTTCGAACACCTGCCGATGAAAGAGTTCTATCGACTGTATGCAGCACATGTTCACCAAATACCCGCTCCTGAGCTGGCATGGTGGAAACATCGCACACGAATGATCCTCAGAGATAAAAAGACAGCTGGCATTGTCCGTTACAGCCACCAAGCAGATCATTGCAGGTAAAATGGAAAAGAGGTAGAGAGGGGGAACGCGCAGATTGCGTGGACAGCTTTCTCATAACAACGGAGTCTATATACAGCTGCAATCAAGTTCAAGCAAGCCTGGTATTCTTTTCAATATCCCTGAAGCGGGAAACGCATATCATCAATGAAACACGCCGCACGCCATGTCAGAGTAGACCTTATGAAAAGGATTCTTTATGCTTTCAATATGAGCGACGAAGCACAAAGTGACAAAACTGAAAGCCTGACGAAGCTGACATCAGCCCGGGATCATCCCCTGTTCCGGTTTATCATCGCAGGACTGCTGGCATCAGTGGTGACCTTTGTCCTGCTTTTCCTGATGCGTTATCTGATTATGGGTTATGACAGATCGGCAACCGAAGCCATCACCCGATATTTTACGCTGAGAACTGTGGTTCTGTCTGATGAGGAGATTGAGCGGACCGTACGCGTTGAGCGACCGGGTGAACGTCCGGAACTGCCTGACTTGAATAGCCCTGAGTTCGAACAGGAGTCGGAAATGTTGCCGGAACAACAAGTATTCGACACCCCACCGCTGCCGTCACCGCAGCAACATATTGAACGGGAAATTCAATTAGCCCCACTGGAAGCACTTCCTCTAAGCACCCGGCAAAAGTTGCAGAAGATTAAACAGGAGATTCTTTCAGGAGAAGACGCGAGCTGATGCATGACAAAAGCGGTAACAACAAAAGTGCTGAACATTTACTGGAGATCAACTCAGACAGCATAGAGCTTTACAAGATCCTCAAGCTGGAGGGTCTGGCCGGCAGTGGCGGCGAAGCAAAACTGCTCATCGCCGAAGGCCATGTAAGCGTTAACGGCGAAGTGGAGACCCGTAAAAGAAAAAAAATCGTCGCGGGTGATCTCATCCAATACGCTGATGAGCAAATATCGATTCGACGAAAATCATAAACTATCGGGTTTGCGATACCCGACACCGGCGGATCTTGAGAGTTAGATTCCTTTTCTGTGCCGCCTCAAGTTGTCATTGACATCATCCATATCAAAATAATCCGGATCAAAGTCTTCTGCCACAAACTTTAATATATCTTCATTTTCCGGATCATCACGATTGGCCAGGGCCTGCAGGCACATTTCGTAACCCGGCACACCGCCTATATCCTCGGGTGGAGCAGCACGTTTACCGCCCACGCAGAGAGGAAATTCCTGCTTCGTATTAAACGGTGAAATCCTCTCCAGCTTGACTTCATGCTGCCAACCATCGCCAAAATCATACTCATACAGAAGGGAATCACCCTCACTTTTCAACAACTGACTGATTCGATAGTCTTTTTCATTTTTCAATTCTTCTGACTTGCCATAAGCCACATCAGCACAAACAAATTGATGTAAATGACAATCTTGCCAACCCATGGCGATTTGCAAATAAGCATGTATCTCGCCGAGATTGGCGGAGTTACGCACAACCAAACGGCGCCATACAGGCGGTTGTATACCACGCAATTCGATTCTCAGTTGATAGATATAGTGTAGATCGTGAACTTTCATTATTTATAGATTAGCAAAGCATCGTTCCCTGTGTCATGAGGTATTCCGGGTTTTGGCAACATACTAAACGCTGTATGGGGTTTGGATATTACTGTCTGTGTCATCTTACCTGATGCCACCATCGGCAGCGAAATAATATTTGACCGGAATGGTGAGTCCGCATGACGAAACCCGGGACCTCGCAGCCTGACCCACAGCTGTAACGGCAACGGGCTGTCGGGTATGGATCTGCTCGGAGCGGGACGACAACGATGGAAATGCTCTGAATCAGAGTATTACTGTTAATTCATTATTGCAATTATGACAATGACTCTGCAAAGCATCAGTCCATTAAAAAAATCATCCATGCCGGGTAAATCCTGTTCAAGGGTAAACAGAACTTTTCATCCCTTCACCAAATCAAATCATCGGGAATCTTGTAATCGGCGTAGGGATCATCTTCATCCTGCCCGGGCGCGATGCTGTCTTCATTACTGATAATACAGCCCGGATCACGTTGCCTGATTTTCTCTGCAACGGGCATGGG
>JAJRTU010000047.1 GCA_024278135.1 Gammaproteobacteria bacterium | reverse complement strand
TTTGATCCCGGCTATCTCAAACTGAACCCCAAAGCAGTAGTGCCGACTCTGGTTCACGATGCGCATGTGATTCGTGAATCGACTGTAATTATTGAATATCTGGATGATGTGTTTCCTGCGCCGTCCCTCAAACCGGCAGCGCCCCATGCCCGCGCCTTGATGCGTTTGTGGCTGAAGACCTTTGATGAGGAAGTGCACCCCAGTGTGGGTATTTTATCGTATGCCATCGTGCTGCGGCATCAGATGAACAGTTTAAAAACGCCTGAAGCGTTGGAACAGCATTTTCAACGGATTGTTGATCCCCGGCGACGGGAACGACAGCAAGGCGTACATCGCGAGGGTCTGAATGCACCGACGGCGGCAATGGCGATAGTGACGCTGGAGAAAGTCGCCGGTTTGATGCAGGAAGTCCTTTCCTGTCACGCCTGGTTGGCAGGCGAGCAATTTTCACTGGCCGATGCTGCCGCCGTTCCCTACATCACCCGCCTGCGCAACCTGGGCCTGTCCGCCATCTGGCGGGACAAGCCGATGCTCGAAGACTGGTTGCAACGCGTGACAACCAGGGTAGACAGTTATCGGTTGAAAGAGGCCTGGGGCAGCGCATCTTTCAGCCAGCTTGTTTCCGCACATGTGGGCGACAGCAGCGCAGCGATAGAGAATTTATTGAAGGGAAGCCTGAAGAAACAGGCTTCCCCATGATTGTTTAAGATGTATTGATGCAGGATGGGCAAAGCCCAACGTGCCCATCAATACACTAACGCGTCTCGACGTTGACAGCCTTGTCCTGCCCTTTTTTCACCACGTCGTAAAGATACATGGGCGAATTGTGTGAATGCCGAATAATAACCCCTTGATCATACAGGGCATCCTGAATGGCAGCGCTGAGGCAGAGCAGGGGGCCACCGCCACCTTCGCCCATACCTTTGGCACCGCTGAAACTGAAGGGGGAGGGTGATTCCATGTTCTCACATTTCAGATCCGGCATGTTGTTAATGGTAATGGGGGCATAATCGGTGAAAGATCCCGACAGCACATTGCCATCTTCATCAAAGGGCATGATTTCCATCAGGGCAGCGCCGATACCATGCGCAGTACCACCGTGAACCTGTCCCTGCACGATCATGTGGTTAATGACCGTGCCGCAGTCATCAACAATGGCGTAATCCAGTATTTTCGTCTGGCAGGTGTCAGGGTCGACTTCCACCACGGCGATATGCAGTTGCAGCGCATAGGTCAGTGTCAGGTTGCCATATTTCTTTTCGACATCAGGCACCTCAAATGGCGGCACATAGACGTGACGGGCATTTAAAGTGATTTCCCTCAATTCCTCCGGTAACTGGGCATTATTGGCGTTGACTATGTTGGCCAGGGCCCAGTAGTTGATGCCGCTGTCAGTGCCGACGACACGTACTTCCGGACCCTGCTCACCGACACCGAATTCCAGATCATCCTCATTGGCTTCGAGGGCGAAGGCCGCCAGTTTTTTCATTTCGGCCTTGAGTTTACATACCGCGCCATGGGCTGCAGACAAACCGGTCACGGCAAACTGACTGGCATAAGTGCCGGAGACACCGGTATGGCTGTTGCGGGCTGAATCAAAGCCGGTATCGACCATGACCATGTCTGGATCAATACCCAGTTCCTTCGCCACCACCTGTGCCGTGGTGGTTTCGTGGCCCTGACCCTGCGGGAAGGTGCCCAGCGACACCTTGACCGATCCATCCATGTCCAGTTTGACAATCGATGCCTCGGAATTGCCGGAGAAGGGCAGGAAGGGGTTGATGATCCTGGCCTGACCGAAATTATTCGTGCCCGAATCGATACTGTTACCGATACCGATGCCGATCAGGCGACCTTCAGCACGGGCTTCGGCCTGTTTTTGACGCCAGTCGTCCCAGCCAATCAGGGCCTTGGCCTTTTCCAGCATCAGGGGAATGTCGCCGGAGTCATAAACACAACCATTGGGCGTGGTGTAGGGAAATTCCGCTATGTAGTTTCTCAGGCGGATTTCATCAGCCGGGATCCCCAGTTCGTGCCCACAAATATCAATAACACGTTCCATGAACCAGATATGGGGCAGACGTGAGTAACCCCGATTCGGTGCACAGGGCCCCTTGTTCGTCGTGATCTGGTTGAAGTCGATACGCATATTACGCAGTTTGTATGTCGCCGGCAGTACCTGCGACCAGATAACACAGCCAAGCGGTTCGTAACGTGGATAGGCGCCGCAATCATCGACGTGGGTGGAACGAATGGCACTGATTACGCCATCTGCGTTGAGAGCGACTTCGGTATCAAAATAATTGCGCTCGCTGCCGTGCCCGCCTGCCTGCATGTGTTCGGCCCGGGTTTCCACCCATTTTACCGGGGCACCGCCCGCTTTGCGTGAGCACAATGCGGCCAGGGCCATATAAGGGTAATTGCATATCTTGTTCCCGAAGCTGCCGCCAATGTCGTGCGTACGCAAGCGGATCTTGTCCATACTGATACGCAGGGCCGGCGAAAGCATGGCCAGTGAAATGGTCATAATGGTGTTGGCAAAAAAATCAATGTTGCCGAGCATGTCCCAGGTGGCGACGACGGCATTGGTTTCCAGTGCCGTGCTGCCGAAACGATGGAAGGTGAGTTTATCTATCTTGACCACATGTTTGGCCTCGGCAAAGGCCTTGTCCACTTCGCCGTATTCATACACGCCATGCCAGATTTTATTGCTGCCGACCTGTTCATGTACCAGCACCTCATCCTCAAGGGCCTGCTCACAGCCGATAACAGCGGTCAATGTTTCATATTCAACATCGACCAGTTCGACGGCATCAGCGGCGAGGCGTGGGTTTTCCGCGACCACAGCGACGACCGGATCACCCTGATAGGTGACCTTTTCAACAGCCAGGGGATAGTCCTGAATGAGGGCACCGGGTTCCAGACCCAATTGCATAAAGGGATCGCATTGTTCAGTGATTTCCCGGCCGGTCATTGTGCACACCACACCGGGCAGCGATTCGGCCCGGGAGACGTCAATATTTAATATTCTGGCATGGGCATGAGGCGAACGCAGGATGGCCATGTGCAGCATGCCGGCAGGTTTATAATCATCAACAAACAAACCCTTGCCGCGGATCAGACGATTGTCTTCTTTGCGACCGGGTTTTCTCTCGCTGCGTTTTGCTGCCAGGACAGCGGCGATTTTGCTTATATTTTCCTGAAGTTGCTTTTTGCTCTGCTCCGTCAGTGGCGCCAGACCGGCATTGATAATTTCCTCTGCGCTGGAAGAATCCGGGGCATCAGCGACGTTGTCGTCCTTTTTCCGCAAAATTCTCGCCAGCCAGCCGTCGGCTTTAGGCTTCGCGACCGTCTTTTCGGGGTTGGCAGACAGGGCATTTTGCAGACTGCTGATAAGACGATTGATTTCTTTCTCGGCATAGCCGCGCATACCGCCGCCGGCGAGGGAGAGAATTTTTCCGACCAGTTGGGTCTCGGATTGCCATTTCACCAGTGTGCCTTTGTTGCTTTCTTCCAGTTCAAAAGAGGAGGTCAATGTATAGACACCCTGCATGACCTTGCCCTTGCCGATATAACGTGCACGACAGGGCGCCTCTGTTTCCGCCAGCGTCAGCTCAGTGGAGGCGGTGCCGCGGATCTTGCCGATACCCACCTTGACACGTAACAGCGCAGTATGCTCACCCTTCATTTCCAGACTGTGGAAGGTCGGGATCAGCGGCGCGAACTTTTCCGGATCGGAAAGTATGGCAAAGACTTTTTCGCGGGGCAGGTCGACTTCAAATTCACCGTCAAATTTCATTTCCATAATCTAGCCCTCCTGCAATTGTTTGGCGGCGGACTGAACCGACTTGATAATGTTCTGATAGCCGGTACAGCGGCAGACATTACCGGCCAGGCGTTTGCGTATATCCTTGACGCTGGGGTCCGGGTTCTCTGCCAGCAGGGCCAGCGACGACATCAGCATACCCGGGGTGCAATAGCCGCATTGCAGACCGTGACATTCCGAAAAAGCCTGTTGCAGGGGGTGGAGTTGACCTTGCTGTTCGAGACCTTCGACGGTCAGGATCTCACCACCGTCGGCCTGAACGGCCAGGTAGGTGCAGGATTTAATGGCCTCGCCATTCAATATAATCGTACAGGCACCGCAATAACTGGTGTCGCAGCCAATATGGGTGCCGGTCAGCCCCAGGCTTTCCCGGATGAACTCGACCAGCAACATGCGCGGTTCAACCTCTCGTTGATAAGCTTTGCCGTTTACGGTAATTTCGATACTGATTAACGCTATTTCATCAGACATAATCGTGACTTCCATCAATTTGTGACCCGCCGGCACGTTCAATCGCCGTGGCCGCGGCCTTCATAAAAAGTGACTTCAGAATATCGCGCTTGAACGTCGTCGATCCACGCGCGTCGGAAGGAGGGCTGGAAGCGGCCACAATTATCTCCGCCGCTTCCCGCAACAGCGCCGTAGACAGGGTCTTGCCCTGCAGCAGCGCTTCGGCCTCGGCGGACATGACCGGTGTGGGGCCGGCTGAGCCCAGCGCGATAGTGATATCCCGGCAAACCTGCTTGTCATCCAGAGTCAACTGAATGCCTGCCGATGCCGCGGGATAAGAGGGAGCGGCTTTCTTAAACCCAATGTAGGCACCACCACTTCCAGCTGGAGGCAGTTTGAAACGAATTTCGGTCACCAGTTCCGCATCTCCCAATGAGGTGGTGTAGGCGTCCTGAATAAACTCCCCGATGGGAACGGTTCTGATCCCCTCGGGTCCCTGGCAGACAATTTCACTGTGCAGCACGTGTAGCAGGGCGGGCCAGTCGCTGCTGGGATCAGCAACACTGACAGAGCCGCCGATGGTACCCAGACTGCGCACCTGCGGATCGGCGATGCCGCCGGCACAATCTTTCAGGATGGGAACGGTATCGGCAATGTCGGAACGGGCGATTTGGGCATGCGTGCACAGAGCACCAATACGGATAACACCCTGTTCATTGTTAATGTGGCTCAGTTCCGGCAACCTGGTGATGTCGACCAGATCAGAGGGTTCATCCATACGCATTTTCAGAATGGGCACAATGGATTGTCCGCCTGCCAGTGGTTTGGCGCCTTCTCCCAGTTCTGACAGCAGTGTGATCGCCTCCTGGAGAGAACGGGGACGATGATAACGAAACGGTTCGGGATACATAGGTTCTATAAGCTCCTGAGGCAGCCGGCAAAGCAGTATTGGCCGCGTGAAAATTGGCTTGTCGTCATTCGTTAGAGAAACAGAGCATAATGTCAGGTGGGCAGTGAGTCAATGCGGGCATAGTGAGAGTGCAGGCCGGGAAGATGCGTGGAGAACGGACTTAAAACATAGATAAGCGTCGGTCTTTTGAGTAAAATCAACGGATTTATAAGTTGCCTTTCAGGCATGACAATAATCACCCATGAGCAATGACAATAAACTGGATAAACTGAAGGAGTCGGTCACCAACACGCTCGTGGGTGTCGACACCCAGGAATTGTCCGGTGTCGATTTTGGCGAATTCAGTTGCAAGGAAATTGAATTGCCCGGGGGCTTGAGTGTGCTGGATATTCATATCGACCCCGTCATCATCAAGCGCCACCCCAATCATATTGTTGAAGATGACAATCATGATTATTTTCTGACAACCTTGCTGGAAGGCCGGGCCAGCATTCAGCAGGCCGACAAGGTTTATATCATGAATCCAGGTGATCTGGCCCTGATGACGGGTGGCCTGCCCTACACGATTGAGTATGAAGTGACCAGCCGCCGGCTGATAGTGCGTATCCCCTATGAGGTGTTCAAACAAAGACTGACCAATTGCGAGGAGAAAGCGATTATCGGTCATCTTCCCAATCAGGGTCTTGGGCGTGTCGTCAATGATTTACTCAAGTCAGTGGCTTTTGAAGCCGAACGGCTTAATGTGACCGAGCAATTCACCCTGACGCAGAGTCTGCTGGAGCTGACGGGGGCCCTGACCCGGGCAATCATCAAGCCCGACGACGTAAAAACAGAACCCAGGCATACCGATTTGTTAAATCGTATTTTCAGCTATATCGAAGAACATTTCATGGACAGTGACCTGACGCCGGAGAAGATCGCAAAAGGTAACGGTATATCGACCCGTTATTTGCACAGTCTGTTCCGCGAATCCGGTACGACGGTATTGAAGTGGGTGTGGGAGCGGCGTCTGAAAGCGGCCCGTAAAGACCTGCTGGATCCGGCTCAGGCGCGCAGCCGTATCAGTGAAATCGCTTTTCATCGAGGTTTTAATGATTCCGCCCATTTCAGTCGTTCTTTTCGCAATCGATTTGGTATTTCTCCCACGCAATTACGAACGCGGGCGGCAAAAACAGCGTGATCTGCACCCGGAGTCAAGGACTAGCACGTTGAAAGGCAAGACGTAGCCCGGCCCGGCGTATTACCATGGCAGTAACTATTCCTGAGCATCAATTCGTTTTGTACAGCAATGTAGGAGATAAGCAAAAATGAGTACTTCCGTTAGCCCCAAAGTGGGTGTGATATTTAAATCCTATGAGCCATTGTCGGCAATGCAGAAATACGCTGCGCAGACAGAGGCTTCCAATCTGATGGGCGGTTTCTGGATCGCCGAGGCTTATCACTGGTTCCGTCAGTATGGTCTGGAATCACGTGGCTGCTTTGCCACACTGGCGGCGGTCGCGCTGGCAACTGAAAAGATCCCGGTCGGACTCGGTATTACGTCTCCCTACATCAGACACCCCACGGTACAGGTCTCCGAAGCCGCCGCCATTGATGAATTATCCAATGGCCGTTTTATCATGGGTATCGGCGTCGGCAAGGTGGGTATCGAATATCTGGAATACGATATCGAGGTCATGAAACCGGTCAAAGTACACCATGAGGCGATGGAGATTATGCGCAAAGCCTTCAGCGGGGAGGCTTTTTCCTACAAAGGAGATTTTTTCGAGTCGACCATGCCCGCCTATGACCGGGCGGCGGACGGTCTGCGCACGGAAATCCCCATCTACGTCGGTGCGACCGGTCCTTTCATGCAACGACTGGCGGGTCGCGAAAGTGATGGTATGTTGACCGCAGGCCTGACCTCCCCGGCGTTTTTGAAATATGCCATTGATAACATGAACAAAGGTGCGGACAAGGCCGGTCGTCAACTGCCGGTCGACTTCCCGGTCGGTGGCGTCATTTTATGCGCCTGTTCCAAAGACGGAGACAAGGCACGCGATGCGACCCGCAGTTACACGGGGACCTATATTGTGAACAAAATCCGCAATATCAAAAACGATGTCATCCTGGCCGGTTCCGGCTTGCCTGACTCCGCCTGGGAGCCTTTCCGCGAGGCCATTGCCGCCGGTACTCAGGATAATGTGACGCATCTGGTCACTGATGAGATGATGCGCAAGTTCACGGTGATTTCAGGTGATCCGGAAGATTGTCTGGAGATCACCCAGGAACTGGTGGATGCGGGTTTGAATTTGCCCCTGCTGGAGGTCGTCGGTGACTCTGAAAAAGACAACCTGGAGACGATCAGTTTGATGGGCGAGCATGTCGTACCCAGGCTGAAACCTCAGATAGTGGAAGGATAAGTTCTATGAAACTGGCAACTTTTATTATAAAGGGCGAAGAGGCAGCGACTATCGGCGGCTATGTCAATGAGGTGTATGTCGATCTGCACGCATTGTCGGACGCTGCGCTGCCACGTAACATGATTGAGCTGCTCAGCGCCGGCGCCGGGGCGCAGGACAAGGCCCGTCAATTGCTGGCCGATGCTGAAGCCTCTTTGCAGGCCGGTGATGCAAAGTCACTGGCAGTCAATGGCAGGCGCTATGCGTATTCAGCCGAGGAGATAGCGCTGCTGGCGCCGGTCCCACAGCCAGGCAAGATTATCCATACGGCCTGCAACTTTGATGCGCATCTGGATGAGTTGACCACCTGGGACGATGCTGAATGGGAATCACATAACTGGAAGGATTTTCACTTCGAGCATCCCACCGGGTTTTTACAGGCGCCCTCTTCAGTATGCCCCCATAACGCCGATGTCCCCATTCCCAAATTCACCAAACAACTCGATTATGAAATTGAGATAGGCATTATCATCGGTAAAGAGGCCTTCGAAGTGAGCACTGCTGAGGCGATGGATTATGTTGCCGGCTATACCATTTTCAATGATGTGTCGGCCCGTGATATACAGGCGCGGGAGCACTCCAACAAGGTTATCCTGATGGGCAAGAGCTTTAAGAATTCCTGTCCGTTGGGGCCGCTGCTGGTGACGACCGATGAACTGTCTGACCCGCATAATCTGGAAATGAAATTGCGCGTGAACGGCGAACTGCGCCAGGACAGCAATACTTCGGCGATGCACTACAAAACCGCCGAACTGGTATCCTGGTGGTCATTGATGGGGCTGTATCCCGGTGATGTGATTACCAGCGGCAGTCCACCCGGGGTGATCGCCGGTATGAAAGATCCGCAGTGGTTGAAGCCCGGTGATGTCGTCGAAGCCAAGGTTGCCGAGCTGGGTACCTTGACTATCAATATCGTTTAACTGTTCGCGAGGAGTCATCATGTCAAATAGTGTAAACAGAGATTTGCTGGCAAAGGCCATCGATCAGATTGATCGGGATCGACTGGTCAAGCTGGTCATGGATCTGGTGGATATCCCCAGTCCCACTGGCTCTGAAGGTGATATGGCGCGGGCCGTACACGAAGTGCAGAAAGAAGCTAATTTTGATTCCGTATTACAGCCGATTGGCGATGAACGCTATAATGCGGTGGGTCGCTGGCAGGGCGAAGGTGGCGGCAAGTCCTTAATGTTCAATGGTCATCTGGATACCTCTTTCGGTCCGGAGCAGGCACATCGCGGCATTGGCTACGAGTGCAAGGGCACCCTGATCGATGATGAATGGATCTACGGTATGGGCTCTTTCAATATGAAAAGCGCGATGGGTACCTACATCGTTGCCGCCGAGTCCGTCCAGAAAGCCGGTATCAAACTGGGCGGCGATGTGGTGATCGCCGGTGTTGCCGGTGAGATTGAAAAGGCGCCGGTTAACGATCATGAGGGACCGCAGTATCAGGGCTACGGTGTCGGTACTAAATACGCCATTACCCACGGCGCCATCGCTGATTATTGTATTCTCGGTGAGCCCACCAATATGATGCTGATCCCGCGTCACTGTGGCAGTTGCTGGGTCAAGATAACCGTGCCCGGGCATTTGATTCACACCGCCTGGTCGGAAGTGGACAAAAATGCGATTAACAAATCGCGCAAGATGCTCGATGCCATTCACGAGTGGATCCCTGACTATTGCGAGCGCAATACGATGGCCGATGGTTTTCAACCCAGAGTGAATGTTTCGGCCATTGAAGGTGGCTGGTCATGGCGCGGTGCCCGGACCCCGGACAACTGTGTGATTTATATGGATGTGCGCACCTTGCCGGACAAATTCCCGCTGGAAGCCTATAACGAGGTACGGGCCCTGGTTGATCGTACCGTCGCTGCCCATGTTGAATTGCAGGGTACAAAGGTTGAGACCTTTATGACAGCACCGGGCACATCAATCCCGGAAGATCATGAGTTGATCAAAATAGTTCAGCAGGCGCATACGGAACAATTGGGCAGTGCGCCGAAAATAGGGACGGAGACCTGGATGTCGGATGCGGCGCATATGAATCGTTACGGTATTCCCACCGTGAATTATGGATCCGCCGGTCGTATCCGTTCCGGAGGAGGCGGTTTCTCCACCCATCAGGGCGAAGCGGTACATATCGGTGACATGCTGGATATAATCAAGGTGTATATTCAGGTTATTATGGCGACCTGTGGCACCGTGGAATGAAATGAAAATTCAAACTTGAATGTCGCTCGTTACAGTGTCTTTCACAGTAGAGCTTTACTATTCATGAGACAGGCGTACAGCATCATTGGCAGGGCGGAACAGGGGGCGAGGCTCAGCGCGACGGAGGCATTGGTGCTGGCCAATGTTGATGATTTGCCGCGCCTGATGGGCGCAGCCTCGGTTGTCAGAGATCGGGCTTATCCGGATCTTGTCAGCTATTCCCCGAAAGTCTTTATTCCGCTGACACAGTTGTGCAGAGACGTCTGTCATTACTGCACCTTTGCACAGCCACCACGACGTGGGCAGCAGGCCTACCTGAGCGCAGAACAGGTGCTGGCGATTGCCCGTGCCGGTGCCGAGGCCGGTTGTCATGAAGCGCTGTTTACCCTTGGGGATAAACCGGAGCTTCGCTACAAAACCGCCCGTGAACAGCTGCGCGCGCTGGGACACGACAGTACACTGTCCTACCTGATCGAGATGGCTGCATTGGTCCTGCATGAGACCGGTTTGCTGCCACACCTGAACCCCGGCGTATTGAGCCACGATGAATTACTCAAGTGTCGGACGGTATCGGTCTCCCAGGGCATGATGCTGGAAAGTACGGCACAACAGCTGTGTGAAAAAAATGGCCCTCACTACGGCTCACCGGACAAGCAACCCGGTATCCGACTGGCTTGTATCGCAGCGGCAGGTTCCACCCGCGTGCCATTTACCTCCGGTATTCTGATCGGCATAGGCGAGACACGCTTGCAGAGAATTGAATCTCTGTTGGCCTTGCGCGAACTGGATGAAGTCGATGGGCATATCCAGGAGATCATCATCCAGAATTTTCGCCGCAAGCCCGGTACCCGAATGCAGGATGCGGCAGAACCGACGCTGGAGGATCAGCTCTGGACCATCGCCGTGGCCAGACTGATCTTCGGTTCGCGTATGCACATTCAGGCTCCGCCGAACCTGATGCCGGATGCCCTGCCGCAATTGATCGCGGCCGGTATTGATGACTGGGGCGGCGTGTCAGCGGTCACCTGTGATCATGTGAATCCGGAGGCGCCCTGGCCGGAGCTGGACAAACTGAATGAGGCGAGTGCCAGAGCGGGCAAACAACTGACAGCGCGTTTGCCGATATATCCCGATTATGTCAGCCGGATGGACAAGTGGCTGGACAACTCGTTACATACGCCGGTGCGGCGTTGTCTCGATGCCGAGGGTTATGCCCGTACCGACAGGTGGACGCCGGGTGCCGATACCCGCGTTCCCGATCTGCGCAGTGCGAAAAGCACAGTCAGCGGCAAAAGCGGCATCAATGTTTTGCTGGACAAGGCGATGCGTGCTGCGCGTTTGAGCGAGCAGGAAATAGCCAGGCTGTTTTCCGCCCGCGGCAGCGCCTTTAACGATGTCTGTATGATGGCGGATGCATTACGCCATGAAGTGAACGGTGATGCTGTCAGCTATGTGATCAACAGAAATATCAACTACAGCAATATTTGTTATTTTGGCTGTGGCTTTTGTGCCTTTTCCAAAGGCAGGGTAGCGGAGAACCTGAGAGAAAGAGGCTACAAGCTCTCTTTGCAGGAAATTCAGCGGCGCACGCAGGAAGCCTGGCAGCGGGGGGCGACGGAAGTGTGCCTGCAGGGGGGCATACACCCCGACTATACCGGCGACACCTACCTGGCCATCGCCAGCGCGATAAAAGAAGTGCAGCCCGATATGCACATCCATGCTTTTTCACCGCTGGAGATCAGCCATGGTGCGGAAACCCTGGGGCTGTCGTTGACAGACTATCTAAGGGAACTGCAACAGGCCGGCTTGAATACACTGCCGGGTACGGCGGCGGAAATTCTGGACGATGAGATACGACAGATCATCTGTGCGGACAAGATCAATACGCAGCAATGGCTGGATGTGATGCGGGCGGCGCATTCGATTGGTATGAAATCAACAGCGACAATCATGTTTGGTCACGTGGAGTCGCCGTTGAACTGGGCGCGGCATCTGTTGCACTTACGTGATCTGCAGGAACAGACCGGTGGTTTTACCGAGTTTGTGCCCTTGCCTTTCGTCCACATGGAAGCGCCACTTTATCGCCAGGGGCGTACACGCACAGGCCCCAGTTACCGTGAGGCACTGTTGATGCATGCAGTGTCAAGACTGGTGCTGTATCCCCATATCAATAATATCCAGGCATCCTGGGTCAAAATGGGCAAAGAAGGCGTCAAAGCTGCCCTGCAGGCCGGGGCGAATGATCTGGGCGGAAATTTAATGGATGAAAGCATCAGTCGTGCGGCCGGCGCCAGTCATGGCCAGGAACTGAGCAGTACGGAGATGGCGGCACTGATCAGAGCTGTCGGCAGGCGAGCTGTGCAACGCACGACGCTTTACGGCAGACCCGAGCGCTCCGATCAATACGCGCAAGACGAGTCGCTGATTCATTGCGCCTGAATCAGCCTGTAGATAAAGAAAATGAATCGAAATCAAAAATATCTTTTCTGCTTCTGGTTTATCGGGTTTTGTATTTTGACCACGCCGATGCTTTACATTCAAGGTGCTTTTGATCATATTGATAATGCAGCTGTGGCCATTTTGACGGAGTTTTCTTTGCTGGTGGCCGGGTTTATTTACAACTATGTCAACACCAACGAGGAAGAAATCGATGAATGGTTTTTTTGAAAGTTTACCGCGAATCAGGACGCAGATGACGGGGCGCAATGGATGTCCGCATGACAGACAGACCGAGACGCACATATCAGCGCAGATGTTAAGTTGAAAGAGAGAGACGATGAAACTTCCCCACGAACGCTTTGACTATTCGGCCCTGCCTCAGCGAGAGGCATTGAAATTGCCCAACGGTGCCCGTATGGCCGTCTATGTGATGGTGAATATCGAGGAATGGGATATTCAAAGACCTATTGCCCGGGAATATGTGCCCTCGCCGGCGGGTGTCACCACCGTGCCGAATATTCCCAACTGGGCCTGGCATGAATACGGGATGCGGGTTGGCATCTGGCGCATCATTGATGCGCTGGAAAAACGCAAAATCAAGGCCAGCGCCTCCATCAATGCCCGCGTCTGTGAAGGCGCAGGGGAACCGGTCGCCCGGGCCATTCGTGATCTGGGCTGGGACTTTATGGGTCACGGCTATGCACAGGCGGCCATGCACGTGGTTGAGGACCAGCGCGAAGTGATTCAGAAGTCTTTTGATGTATTGAAAGCCTATACCGGCAAGGCCCCGAAGGGCTGGCTGGGTCCGGGTCTGCATGAGACGCTGGATACGCTCGACTATCTGTCCGAAACCGGCTTCCAGTATGTTTGTGACTGGCCGATGGATGAACACCCCTTTGAGATGCAGACCGCTTCCGGCTCAATTACGGCGATGCCCTATTCCTTTGAATTAAGCGATTTGCCGATGATGGTCGTACATGCCTATGATTCAGACACCTGGTTGAAACGCACGATTGACCAGTTTGACCGCCTGTATGAAGAGGGGGCGGTATCGCCGCGTATTATGTCAATGGGCGTGCACCCCTACATCATGGGTGTCCCGCACCGGATAAAGTATTTTGAGGCGGCTTTTGATCACATGTTGAAGCAAAAAGACGTGTGGTTCGCCAGCGCCGACGAGATATACGACTGGTACAAGGGCGAGAGCGACTGAGTGAACGGCATTATCAGACAATTGCCAGCACTCTGGCAGTCAAGACAATAATCGATAATTTCGCTATTATTTTCAACAAGATCAACGGTGATGGCTCACCCCTATTCGAGAGAATTCCACTATGAGTACCGATACATTGCAGGACAAAATCTGGACCAGCGACATTAACAATCAGCAGGATATTCAGTCACCTTTTGACCGTTCGCGGACTGTACGCTTTTATGACACCACCTTGCGCGATGGAGAACAGTCTGTAGGCGTCTGTTTTGATCCGGATGAGAAGTTTGAGATTGCCTGCAAGCTGGCCGAGATGGGAATCGCTCGTATTGAATCCGGTTTCCCGCGGGTGTCTGATGATGATACCAAAGCGGTGGAGCGTATTCTGGCTGCCGGCCTTTCCGCCGAAATATGGGGTTTTGCCCGTTGTGTGCTGGCCGATATTGATGCACATATTGAGCTGGGCACTGAATATCTGCTGATTGAGATATCCACCAGTGATCTGAAAATGGAAGCCTATGGCTTCACCCGTGAGAAAGTTCTCGAGCGTGTCGTCAATGCCGTTAAACATGCCAAAAGCAATGGTATTAAAAAGGTCAACTTTTTTGCTGTCGACAGTACCCGCAGTGATCTGGTCTTTCTGAAATCAGTTTACGAAGCGGCGTTGGACGCCGGTGCGGATGAAATATCGGTCGTGGATACGATTGGTGCCTGTGCGCCGGAAGCTGTTGAATGGTTAATTCGTGAAGTAAAAAGCTGGGCAGGGGAGACGCCGGTACACTGGCATGGCCATAATGACTTCGGTCTGGCCTGCGCTTCCGCCGTTGCCGCGGTGCGCGGCGGTGCCGACTGGATCCAGGGCACCATCAATGGCATGGGCGAACGCGCCGGTAATGCCGATATCTGTGAAGTGGCGCTGGCGCTGAAATGTTTGTACAACGTGCCGGTGGAACTGGATCTGACCCGGGCCAGAGAAGTCTCAAAACTGGTCCAGAAAGCAGGCGGTTATAAAGTCGATGGCTGGAAACCGGTGGTCGGGGAGTATTTATACACACGTGAAAGTGGTGCCGTGGCCAACCAGTTCCATATTCCTGCGGCTATCGAACCCTATTCCTCTGAGATTGTCGCCGCCGAGCGCAGGATTGTGCTGGGCAAGAAGAGTGGTTTGTCGAATATCAAATTAAAAGCCAGGGAACTGGGCCTTGATATTCCGGAAGATAAACACGCTGCCGTGCTGGCGGAGGTGAAAACTATTTCAGTGAAGCACAGCCGGCTTGTTAATGATGATGAATTCCGCAATATTGTCGCCAATCTTTAGCGCAAGTCTCTGCCTTGTTTGATGTGAATTAAAATGAAACTGGAACGTGTATGTATTGTTGGCGCAGGCGCTATTGGCAGCTTGTTGGCAGGCCATCTTGGTTCAGTCATAGAAACAACGGTGCTGACACGCCGGGAAGCGCATGCCAGCAGTCTGAATGAGCACGGCCTGAAAGTGAATGGCAAATCAGAATTACAAACCAGCGTTTTTGCTTCCACCCGCCCCGAAGATTTAGGGGATATCGATCTGGTGATTATCGCCACCAAGGCCCTGGCCGTGGAAGCCAGTGCGAAGTTGATCTCAGGGCATTTCCCCCATGCCCACGTGATGATGATACAAAACGGTCTGGGCTGCGAAGAAATGCTGAATCAGTACGGAGACTGGCCGATTATTTCCGCCGTTACCTTTATGAGCGGCACCCGCCATTCCGATACCCATGTCGAGTATGAACTGGACACGGCAACCTGGATGGGTCCCTGGGCCCAGACCCATGCCCGTTATGAGGACGTTCAGCAGGTTGAAGCCCTGTTCAATCAGTCCGGTTTGATTGCGGAGGCTTATGCAGACCTGTTGCCGCATCAATGGTCAAAGCTGATTTTTAATTCGGCAATAAACAGCATTGCCGCGATCACCGATCTGCCCCATGTGAAGGCCTTTGCCAGGCAGGATAAGCTGGAAGACCTGGGGCATCTGGTATTCGCGATGATGGATGAAGCCCGGCAAATAGCTGAGGCCAGGGGGGTGACATTGGCAGATGATCCCTGGCGTATGAATGTGAATGCGGTGAACAAGGGCAGCACCAGTGGTGAGGAGTACGCCCACATACCCTCCATGCTGGATGACGTACGTAACAGGCGCCTGACGGAAATAGACTGGATCACCGGCGCCATCGTCCGTGAAGCAAAAAAGGCCGGTGTGCCTGCACCATATCACGAAACACTGTATCGGCTGGTCAAGGCCTTCGAGGCCGGTTGGTCACTCAAAAACAACAGTCATTGATAAGCCCTCAGGAGTTAATATGAAAATTTGTATTATTGGTTGCGGCGCCATCGGCAGTCTTTACGCTGCTCATCTCGGCAAGCTCGACGATGTTGAAGTGTGGGCCTACGATCTGAACCAGGCCCATGTGGATGCCATTAATAAAAATGGCTTGCGACTCACCGGCCTGAGTGATTTTACCGCCGGCGTCAACGCACGCAGCGATGTATCGGAAATACCTGAATGTGAGCTGGGTATTATTGCAACGAAGACGATGTTCACCCGTTCCGCCATGGAAGCGGCAGCACCCATCTTTAAAGACGGTGCTGTATGTTCTGTTCAGAATGGCATCGGCAGCGAAGAGATCGTTGCCGAGTATGTACCACGCGTCATCCAGGGCACGATCTTCCCGGCAGGACACATCACCGAACCCGGCGTGGTGAATCATGATGCCGGTGGTAAAACCTGGATCGGACCTTTTGCCAGCCGTCCGGCCGGTATGGATGAAGTGGAAAAGCTGGCGGATGCGATTAACAGGAGCGGCATGGACTGTCTCGCCATGGAAGATGCCCGCGGCGCACAATGGACCAAAGTGATTTTCAACGCCGCGTCGAATGCGATGGGGGCACTGACCCGTCTGCCTCACGGGGTGGCCTGTGATCAGGAAGGTGTGCGTAAAGTAATGTCCGTCATCATGGCTGAAGGGGTGGCGGTGGCCGAAGCACTGGGCATCACGCTCGACAGCGATCCGGAAGAATTGACTGACTATGGCCGGGAGAAGGCCTATTACCACCCCCCCAGTATGTTGCAGGATGTGCTGGCCCAACGTCTTACCGAGGTGGATGCGCTCAATGGTGGTATTGCCAAATATGGCCGGGAACTGGGTATTCCCTGTCCAATGAATGAAGCATGTACGGCGATCATCAAAGGACTGGAAGCTTCCTGGAGTCTCGAAATCCCTGAAAAGCACTGATATTCGCGAAAAAAAATACGTCGTGCCGGCGCTGCGACCTGCAGGAAGCGGGAAATGTCGTTTGAGAACATGAAGTCCGAGGCGACAGATATTCAGTTGAATGAATAAAAAGCTTGTATTGACTGGATACTGGTATGTACCAGGTTGCCGATGAAGATGTCACCAATAATAGAAAAACACAAAGACGAGGAAAAACAATGACCGATTATGTAAATCGTTATCGTCCAAGCCAGGGAGAAATCGATCGCCGCTATGCGAACACCCGGGCAGCGATGGAAAAAGCCGGGCTTGATGCGCTGGTCATCAGCGGCAGTGAATACAGTGGCTTTGAAGGCGCCATTCGCTATATGTGCGGCTTCCTGATCCTGCATCGCTATGCCTATGTCGTGATTACCAATAATGCTGATCCGGTTTGCGTATTCCCACGGGAAGCGACCTGGGTGGGCGATCACTCCGCGACATTCATCGATAATCGCGAATTTCCGTCCCATTGCGGCGAATGGATGGCCGATTATCTACAGGGAAAAGGGGCGAAAAAGATCGGCATATACGGCCTTGAATATATTATTAATGTGCGTGATTACAGCGCGCTGGCAGCAAAGGATTTTGAAATCATTGATTTTGAAATTCCATTTGATTATTCCCGCGCGCAAAAGAGTGAAGAAGAGATGCTTTCAGTGCGCCATTCCATGGCGATCAACAAACAAGGTGTGCTGGAAGTGATTAAAAACTATCAGGCGGGTAAAACCGAAGCGGAACTGATGGGGCTGGCAGAGAATGTATTTGCCGCGAACGGTTGTGCCCGTAACACGATGGACATGGTGCAGATGGGGCCGAATGGTTCGCTGGAGCCGCAAATGGTATTTCCAACGCAACGTCCTTTACAGGACAGCGACGGCATGATGTACGGCCTGGAGATATCCGGCGAAGGCGGACACTGGGTGGAGTTTTCACGGCCGCTGATGCCCGATGGCATGGACGATACGACCAGGGAAATGATGACGGCCTATCAGGAGTTTCATGAGCTGGCCAAAGAGCACATGAAGGCGGGCAACAATGCCGAAGATGTAGCGAACGCCTGTATGAAGCCTATCTTTGACAGGGGTTATCGCTCCGGGCATGTCTGCGGTCATTCTATCGGCATGACCATGATCGAAATGCCACGCATTGGTGAAGGCTTTGATTTTGTTCTGCCGGAAAACATGGTGTGTTCAATGCACCCGCATTTTATGAATCAGGAACGTAGCCATTCCCTGTATTTTCAGGAAACCTACCGTGTCGGCAAGGATGGCGGCGAAGCGCTTTCCGGTGTTCCCATCAAGGCCTATACGGGTGGTGAATCCTCGTTCTGATATAATACGAGACTCACAGCAGAAAACCCGGCTTGATGCCGGGTTTTTTTGTTTATGTGCCGGCATTTGTTTTCAATGACAGTGTCGTTCACTGTGACAGGAAATACCTGGCTGTTCTGTCAATGTCCTGTCTCCGCCGGGCAACTTGAGCTGGAGGAAACAGAATTCTCGGCCAGAGTTTGTAGCAGAGCATTCACCGGCAACAGGCGATAGCCTTCATCTCGCGTCTGCCATGACAGATGGATTTCATTGTTGTTATTCAATAAAAAAGGATGATCGGACCCACCCCCGGTCGTAGTGACCACACGCGGTTCTGACCAGGACGCTCCTCTGTCGCCGGAGGACATTATATAGAGCGCTGTCGATTTCCCGTCAAAGGCTTTCCAGCTCAAATAGACCTGTTCTCCATGCACCAGCAAACTGGAATGTCTGGCCGGCTGCCCGATAACACCGACAGGAAGTGGTGAGCTGAAGTTTTCACCCTGATCATCGGAGTACGCATAAAACACACCCTGGCGTGCTTTACCATTGGTAAACCAGCTTATGTGGTAACGGTTTCGGCTGTCGACAGCAAGCGATGGTCCATGATGGGGGCAGGCGTCAAGATGCCACTCGTCATCACTGACCTGTTGCACCTGACTGAATGATGATCGGGAGCTGAATGTCACCAATGCATGGTCACGTCTGTCGGTACCGTAGATATGTCGCCACATTATCACCGGCAGATCGTCCCGGTTCATCGCCATTACCGTACGGCAACATTGGCAACTGTGATCAGCAATCTTGACATTGGGTTGAAATGTCACTCCTTCATCGTCTGAACGCGCATAATAAACAGCGGAACCGATATAATCATTTCCTGCTTTTTCGACTGCAGCACTGTCACGCGAGTCCAGCCAGGTGATATAGATATCGCCTTGATGGTTTACAGCAAGTGAAGCGAAACCATGGGCGATAAATTGATCATCGTCATTGACGGTAAGCGGCGTTGAAAAGCTTTTTCCATCATCCAGAGAGCGGCTGAAACGAACATGGCCGGCGAAGCCTTGCTTTAGTTTCTGCGCATAACTGACGTAGATCACACCTTGGTCGGTAAGCGCGATATTGGGTCTTGCCTCGGGATTCATCGATACTGTTTCAGATTCCGGACTCACTTGCTTCGGCGTGCTGAAGCTTTTACCTTTGTTATCGGAATAATTGACATAGAGACGTTGTTCCAGCACCCATGCCAGCCACAACCTGCCATTATGGTCGAATACTGCGCTGCTTACAGATGCCTCTGACAGTGCAGGCGGATCTGAGTCAGGTTCCGTTTTAGGTATTGCGTCATGATTTTTGTGTCCCTCGGCTTCAGCCGTGAAAACGGCGAACAGGCCGAGGCCTGTGAAAAAGATCAAAGCGCCGTATAACGAGTTGCTGATCAGATGAAATTTATTC
>JAJRTU010000046.1 GCA_024278135.1 Gammaproteobacteria bacterium | reverse complement strand
TCCAGTTCGGTTGTGTCCAGCGTTTGTGGATCAACGGCGATCCCGCCCTTGGCACCTCCGAAGGGAATATCGATCAGCGCTGATTTCCAGGTCATTAATTGCGCCAGTGCGCGCATTTCTCCGGGATTGACATCGGGGTGAAAACGCAGGCCTCCCTTGAACGGGCCACGAGCATGGTTATGCTGCACCCTGAAGCCCTGAAAGGTACGCAAGGTTTTTTGGCCGTTTTTCTGCAAAACAACAGGAATGCTGACCTGAGTCTCACTATATGATGAAAGCAACAACTCGCGTTGCGCCGTTTCTGTTCTCAGGCTGTCGAAGGCCTGATTCAGGTAATGCCATTGATTATCCTGACAATAACAGTGTGATGGTGATACCGTTTTCTCTGTCATTTTCTGCACCTTCATTTCATGTCACATTCAATTGAAAGTCATCAGCGCGCAAGCGAAGACTTTTCGAGTTCATCGTGACCGTGCCTGAAGCCGTCCCTGAAACTGCAAAACCATGCCGTAAATCAACGGCAACACCAGCAAACTCAATACTGTTGTGGTCACCATGCCACCCAGCATGGGGGCGGCGATACGCTGCATCACATCCGAACCGGTACCCGCACCACGCATGATGGGCAGCAGACCGGCAATGACCGCCGCCGCCGTCATGGCAATGGGGCGCAGGCGCTTGCCGGTGGCACTGCGTACCGCATCCATGATCTCACCGGAACTGAGCGGCCGGCCCTTCTTGTCGACCTCCGATGCTATTTCCTGGTCAATAAAGGTCAGCACCAGTACGCCGATTTCCGTTGCCAGTCCCGCCAATGCGATAAAACCGACACCCACTGCCACCGACATATTGAAGCCAAGGTAATATATCAACCAGAAGCCGCCCACCAGCCCGAAGGGAACGGACAGTAACACGACGGTAGGCGCAATGAGGTTGCGGAAGTTAAAGTACAGCAACAGAAAAATGGATACCAGTGTCAACGGAATGACCAGTTTCAGCCGGGCATTTGCGCGTTCCATATATTCGAACTGACCTGACCAGACGATAGTGTAACCGGGTGGCAACTTGATGTTGTCGGCAATGGCCTGTTTACCCTCGGCGACATAGCCGCCGATATCACTGGTCTTCAGATCCACATAAATCCAGGCATTGGGCACGGCGGCCTCACTCTTGATCGCCGGTGGACCGCCGGCCAGGCGGATTTCCGCCACCTGTTCCAATGGTATCTGTGCGCCTATAGGCGTGGGGATCAATACACGTTTCAGGGCCTGAATATTGTTCCGGTAGTCGCGAGGATAACGCAGATTCACCGGGTAACGCTCCAGGCCTTCGACCGTCTGCGTTACATTCATACCACCGATGGCGGACTGGATCGTATCCTGCACATCGCCTATACCCAGGCCATAACGCGCCGCCGCCTCCCGATCAATATCGATATACATATAGTGGCCGCCTACTGCGCGATCACCGAAAGCAGACAGTGTGTCCGGCAGGGCCTTCAACACATCCTCGATTTCTTCGGTGAGCCGTTGCAGAACGGCAAGATCAGGCCCGCCCACCTTAATGCCGATCGGTGTCTTGATACCGGTGGAAAGCATGTCGTTGCGAGTTTTGATAGGAAAGGTCCAGGCATTGGCCAGGCCGGGGAAATTTATAGCCTTGTCCATCTTATTCATAAGCTGGCGGGTCGTCATGGACGGATCCGGCCACTCCTCTTTCGGCTTGAGCTGAATCAGGGTTTCTATCATCGCCAGCGATGCAGGATCGGTTGAGGTTTCCGCCCTGCCCGCCTTGCCGAATACCGTCAGCACTTCGGGAAAGGTGGCCAGTATTTTATCAGTCTGCTGTAGCAGTTCCTTGGCCTTGGTGATGGAAAGACCGGGAAAAGAGGTCGGCATATAAAGAATGTCGCCTTCATCCAGCGGCGGCATAAATTCACTGCCGGTTCTCGATAGCGGATAAACAGCACTCGCCAGCAGGGCGATGGCCAGCGCCAGCGATATCCATTTTCCCTTGATCGTCCAGTGAAGCGCAGGACGATGCACCGCAGTCAGCAATCGGTTAACCGGGTTTTTCGACTCGGGCAAAATCTTGCCGCGAATAAAATAGCCCATCAGCACCGGTACCAGCGTGATGGCCAGACCTGCTGAAGCCACCATGGAGTAAGTCGCAGTGAAGGCCAGGGGTTTAAACAGGCGCCCTTCCTGTGCCTGCAAGGTGAACACCGCCGCATAGGAAACCGTGATAATCAATAAGGAAAAGAACAGGGCTGGCCCCACTTCTACAGCCGCCACACGTATCGCATCCCATCGCTCCTGATTGTCCAGCGGTGCACCCTTGGTCTCGGTTCGTTGTTCCAGATGTTTATGGGCATTTTCAATCATCACGATCGCCCCGTCCACCATGGCACCCAGGGTGATGGCAATACCGCCCAGGCTCATAATATTCGCCGCCAGCCCCTGCCATTGCATCAAAATAAAGGCAATGATGACCCCCAGTGGCAGCGTGATAATAGCCACAAGCGCCGAACGTGCATGCAGTAGAAAAAGAATGCACACCAGAGAAATAACGATGAACTCCTCGATCAGCTTGTCTTTCAGATTCTCGACAGCACGTAGAATCAGGCTGCTGCGATCATAGGTGGGTATGATCTCGACTCCTTCCGGCAGCCCCGCTTTCAATTCTTCCAGTTTTGCCTGTACCCTCTCGATAGTCTTCAAAGCGTTTTCCTGAAAACGCATGATCACGATGCCACCAACCACCTCACCCTCACCGTTCAGATCGACAAGGCCACGCCGCAGCTCCGGACCCAGTTGTACGTTGGCCACATCTTTGACATAAATAGGCGTGCCCCTTTTATCGACGCCAATAGGAATATTTTCGATATCCTCGGTTGTTTCGATGTAACCCAGTGCGCTCACCATATACTCTGACTCGGCCATCTCAATAAGCTTGCCGCCGACATCATTGTTGCCGCGCTTGATCGCATGTTTTACCTTGGATAGCGGGATATTGTAAAAAGCCAGCTGATTGGGATCGATCTCCACCTGGTATTGTTTGACGAAGCCACCGACAGAAGCGACTTCGGAAACGCCAGGTACGGTTTGCAGAGCATATCTCAGGTACCAGTCCTGGACGGAACGCAACTGCGCCAGGTCATGCGTCCCCGTGTGGTCCACCAGCGCGTACTCATAGATCCAGCCAACACCGGTGGCGTCCGGACCCAACGCCGGTGCCACGCCCTGAGGTAGAAATTTGGCCGCGTAGTTCAGGTACTCAAGCACGCGGCTTCTCGCCCAATACATATCAGTGCCGTCTTCGAAAATGATATAGACAAAGGAGAAGCCAAAAAATGAGTAGCCGCGCACAACCTTGGCGAAGGGCACCGCCAACATCGAAGTCGTAAGCGGGTAGGTAACCTGGTCCTCGACCACCTGTGGTGTCTGGCCCGGGTAATCTGTAAAAACAATGACCTGAACATCAGACAGATCCGGAATTGCATCCAGCGGCATGTTTTTTACTGCCAGTACACCGGCAACAAGAAACAGCGCTGTACCGACGAATACCAGAAACTGGTTTTTTAGGGAACCTTCTATGATACGACCTATCATTATTTTTTCTCCTGCCCCATATCCATGCCTTGCATATCAGTGTTTTCCCCGGCTCCCCCAGGGTTTTTCTCCTGACCCATATCCATACCCTGCATATCGCTGCTTTCCTGCTGCGCCTTGGGGGCCATCATCTTTGCCGCCGCTTCCACCAGCGAGGATTCAGAATCGAGCAGGAACTGGGAGGAGGTCACCACCAGTTCACCTTCTTCGATACCATCCAGAATTTCCGTCTCACCTTTGGCTTCAGCTCCCAGCCTGACATCCCTGGGTTCGAAAGTGCCATGAGCGGTCTGTACAAACACCTTGGGTATTTTACCGGTACGGATGATAGCTTCCGAAGGGATGACAAGCGCGTTCAGATTGCGGCGCGAGTGCAGTATGACCTCGGCAAACATATCCGGTTTCAGTGCCAGATCCTGATTGTCGAATTCAAGCCGGACTTTATTGGTACGTGTTTCGGCATCAAGATAGGGATAAATATAGGTCACCTTTCCCTCGAAAACACGGCCGGGATAAGACACCAGCCGCATCTCGGCTTTGTCATTCAAACTCACCCAGCCCAGCTCGTATTCATACACATCTACATAGGCCCAGATCCTGGACAGATCGGCAATCTTGTATAACTCGGTCTGAGGAGTAACAAACTGCCCTTCCCGTGCACCGATTTCAAGTACGATTCCCTTGCTTACCGAGTGAATATGCAGTGTCTTTTTGATCTTCCTGTTCTTTTCAAGGCCTCGTATCTGGTGTTCCGGCACGTCCATCAGTTCGAGCCGCTCGCGCGACGACTTGACCATTTCCTCTGCACCGCGACGTATATCCTACTGCCTGCTGTCCTCCAGTGTCTGCAGATTATTCAAAGCCAACAGATATTCCTGCTGGCTGGTCACCAGTTGCGGTGAATAGATGGAGAGCAACCGTGTCCCCGGTTTGACCGCTGTTCCCGTCTGGCTGACGAACAGCTTTTCCACCCAGCCGGAGATTTTGGGATGCAAGCGGGATAAAAGTTCTTCGTTATAAGCCACTCGACCCGTCGTTTGAATTTCACGGGAGAGTTCCTTGCGAGTGGCGGTGGCGGTACGCACACCAATGGATTGAATTACCTTCGGATCGACGACGACGGTTCCTGGCGTGCCGCCACCGGATATATCATCGGCATAGACAGGCACATAATCCATGCCCATGTTATCCTTGGCCGGCACCGGTGACGTCACCGCCGGATTCATCGCATTACGATAAAACAGGGGTTTGCGTTCCTCTTTTGCCCCGGCTGCTTCAGGTCCGGCTGCCGCTGCCGTCACATTCTCGCTACCCGGTTTTTTTGCCAGCCAGTAACCGCCTGCTCCGCCCACTGCCAGAGCAAAACAAATAATAATAATTATCTTATTCATAAATCGTCTCCTCACCAACAGCAGCGGTAATCCTGGCCAGGGACTGCTTGGCTTCGCTTAACATCTGCCAGTAGCTGATTTCATAGTGATAAAGAGTGATCTGGGCACGCACCAGATTCAGAAAATCCACCTTATTGACCTGATAACCGGCCAACATGGATGATACGGTTTGCTTTGCCTGTGGAATGATACCTTTACCAAACAGTTCATACTGATCCCGGGCACGCAGATAATCAGCAACTGCAGCAGAAATGTCAGCACGTATTTTGTTCCGTAAATCATGCAAGCGGTAACTCTGTTCAATCCACTCGCTCTTACGTTGAGACACGGCCTTGCTCTGCTTGCGCTCGATAAATATAGGGACGTTCATACTGAACATGATGGAGAGAAAATCCGATCGCGAACCACCACCCGGATTGTCACCGCTGCGATAACCATAAGTGGCTCCGACATTAAAGTCCGGGTAGTAATCTTTCTTTGCCAAATCCACACGGGTGCTCGCTGCCTGGATACGGTTTTCCTGCCCGGCAAGCAGTGGACGTGACTTGTCTGCAAGCCGGTAAAGCCTCTGTTCGTCGACCAGATCAGCCATGTGCTGGTTGATCTGTTGAGGCAGTTCCACCATTTGATCCGGGGATATATTAAGCAGGGCATTCAGCCTGGCATTTTCATTTCGGCGAGCCCCCTTCAGACGCAGTTCCATATCCAATAACTTGGACAGCTCAAGTTGTGCCAGCAGTACGTCCTGTTGCAATCCCTGCCCAACGCTGTATTTGGTTTCGGCAATATTGACAAATTGCCGCAGCAGATCCTGATTACGTAACACAATACTGAGAGACTGGTCGAGATCGAAAAGCCGCCACCAGATGGATTTTACATCCCGTACGAGCAGCAGGCGAACCTCATCAACACTTTCAGCTGCGGCCGCCGCTTCGTATTCAGCCGCCTGCTCCCGCAGCGCCAACTTGCCTGGAAAGGGCAGCATCTGGTTGATCCCAAGTTGTCTTTGCGTCATGTTTTCCCGCGAAAAATTAAAACTGTCAATTGGGATATTCATGGTGTTGATACTTACCCTGGGATCGGGCAGCGTACCAACCTGTGAAGGAATGGCCGCCATTGCATCAGCCCGTGCCCGTATCTGAGCCAAACCGGGATTGTCTTTTAATGCAATGGTAATAGCTTCTTCGAGAGAGATGACGAGTGCTGCCGACCGCGTTTCAGTGGCCGATGCAGACCCTTTGGCAAGCGTCATTTGTTGCAGGGTTCCCGCTTCATTCAACACCGGAAGTTCTCCTGACGCTTCTGTGGCAAACGCATTAACAGATGCCTGCAGCATAAATAAAATTGTCAATATCCATTTCTGTAGATACTGTTTACACATATATTATTCTCCAAAACCAGGAACATTAGGCTTAATAAATCCCCACGTTACCAAATATCAGGTTAGATAGTAGTGAATGAACGAATTCAGGTGTATCTCAGCCCCATGAGCCGCTATTCAGCATTACTGCCAACACGCCGAATAGAACGCATAGAATCACACCCCAGAGTCTGTCAGTATAACAAGCTTCCTGTACAGAGTGCACGAAAAGCCCCTGTTTTAAGGAAACCTGTGACAGTCACTTTTAAGCTACATCTACGCTTTTCCAGAGTATAAAACCTAAGTGTAAGACATAGGTCAAGCCCGAATACTTCAGTACTTATCGGTATTGGCCACTATCCCCTTATTGCGATAATCGCCTTTCCGCCAAAGTGTAAAACATGGGTGTAAGACTTAGGTCAAGCCCGAATACACCGATTAATTTCAAGAACTTCAAAGTAAGCCTCACCCAGCAAATTCTAAGGAGAACTATGATCGTTTTTTCATAGCAGGATTAATTATTTTATAATTATAAATTGTGTATTGATTCGGGATCGGCTTTGGCTTTATGATTTCGACACAGACGTAAAGATTGATTTCGATCAATAGTCTGGAAGAATTCATAAACGATAATCATAAACATAGTCTGATAAATTCAATTGATTTCGAATTACCGCTACGAAAGAAATATTCACATAAGATTTTAATGAGACATCAATTTTACAAAAAATCCATAGCATGGAGTCTGATTGCTCTTATGCTGAACCTGTTGTTGTTCGTAGCACCAGGCAGCACTGTTATGGCCGGTTCGCTGGAAACCGGGCAAGCAGATCACAACCAGTCTCAGAATGCGGACGCCGTATCCTGTCATGAGGATTTAATATCGACATCGGGTACAGAAGAGTCGGCCTGTGATCAACATCCCGATAATACCTGTGAATCCGATTGTACTACCTGTGTCCTGGCCCATATTGGTGTCCCGGTTTATTCACGACTATTCATACAGGAATCGACAAGCTACATGGACGGTGTTTCAGTTAAACTGATCCATCTGCGTTACAGCCCCAATCCGCCACCTCCCAAGCATTTTTCATAGCTGACCCCTGCACGCGTTAATACGTGTTCTTCCAGCTGACCTGAACAGGTCAGCCGGGTTTTCGGTCATGAAAGTATTGACCCTGATGACTATACGACACATCATCGTACGCCTGCAGATGTAAAGTGGAACAAATCAACTCTGTTATAAATCTCAAGAGAATCAAGACAATGACAAAACAAAAGACAAACAGACAACAAAACGGACAGACAGCCGCGACGAAAAAGACATCGGATCACAACGCCAGAACCCGTCTCTGGAGCACGATAGCCGTTGTCAGTGTACTGGCTGTAGTCGGCGCTGTGCTGTTTCTGGCACCCTCGTTTAAAAACAATGTCGACGCAACAGAAATCACAATGTACAAATCCCCTTCCTGCGGCTGTTGCGGTAAATGGGCTGATCATCTTAGCGACGCGGGTTTCGAGGTCAAAACCATCAACCGCGATAATATGAGCAGCATCAAATCATCCGCCGGCGTGACACCCGAATTGCAATCATGTCACACAGCGCTCGTCGGCGGCTATGTGATTGAAGGCCATGTACCCGCTGCCGATATCAGACGTTTACTGCAGGAACGCCCCAAAGTCACCGGCCTGACAGCGCCAGGGATGCCGATGGGCTCACCGGGCATGGAAGGTTCGCGCAAAGACCCCTACAAGGTCCTCACGTTTGACAAAAACGGTAAGACAACCGTCTACGCTGAGCACTGAAAAAGAGGCCATTGAGTCATGAGGGAAACTACTGATACCTTGCCCGCAACAAGAAACCGGCTGCGTACTTATATACCGTTGATCATCTTTCTGGTGATTGCGGTATTTCTGGCCATCGGTCTGACAATCGATCCACGTCTGGTGCCATCGCCGCTAATCAACAAAACGGTCCCCGATTTCGACTTGCCGCCGGTGCAGGGCCGCGAGTTGGGACTGGCGAGCACAGACCTGGTGGGCGAGGTATCACTGGTCAATGTCTTCGCTTCCTGGTGTGTCGCCTGCCGTGAAGAGCATCCGTTGCTGATGCGACTGGCGGCGGAAAACACGCTGCCTATACACGGACTTAACTACAAGGATGTACCGGAGGATGCCGCCCGCTGGCTGGACGAACGGGGAGATCCCTACACCCGTACCGGGGCCGATATCAATGGCCGGGTCGGCATTGACTGGGGGGTATATGGTGTGCCCGAGACCTTTGTTATCGATCAGAATGGAAAAATCGTCTACAAACACATTGGTGCGATCAAGCAGGATGACTGGGATAAAACCCTGTTGCCACTCATTCAGGGTTTACAAAAATAATGATGAAAAAGAAAACGGGATTATGGGCTGTAGCGCTTGTAATTGGTGCCGTATTCATTGCTGCGGGCTGGCTGTCTGCACAGGAAAGCCCCCGAGGGAAAGTCAATAATGAAGAGAAACTCGTTCAGCAAATTACAGACAACGTAATGGAAGAACTGCGTAAGGGTGACTTTCTGCAAAAGGAGATTGAGACCGGCATCAAGCGCTTTATCCAGAAGCAGCAGGCACAGACCCGTGCACCGGACGAGAAAGCGGAAAAATATGTCCGGCCGGTTTCTGTAACAGCAGATCATATTTTTGGCAGCCCGGACGCGGAAATTTCCTTGATCGAATACTCGGATTTCGAGTGTCCCTTCTGTAAGCGCTTTCACCCTGTTGCAAAGGAAATCGTTGAAATCTACAAAGGTAAAGTCAACTGGGTATACCGTCATTTCCCGCTCGATTTTCACAATCCCGGTGCACAAAAAGAAGCTGAAGCCTCGGAGTGTGCTGCAGAGCTGGGAGGAAATGAGGCGTTCTGGAAATACGCAGACCGTATATATAAAGATACACGCTCCAATGGCGAAGGGTTCCCGATAAGTAAATTGACACCTTTGGCTGTTGAAATCGGACTGGACGAAAAACTGTTTGCGGAGTGCCTGGACAGCGGCCGGCATACGGCGCGGGTACAGGCGGATTTTGACAACGGCGCACAAAGTGGTGTCAGAGGTACGCCGGGCAACATCCTGCTGAATAATAAAACCGGAAAAGCGAAGTTTGTACCCGGAGCGCTGCCCATCGCCACACTGAGAGCGGTGGTTGATCAATTGCTGAAAAAATAGATCGTTAAATACAACGAAGGACAATGGATATTGCCCGGCGGATCACTTACAGATTGAATAACTGATGACGAAGGAGGTATGACAATGAACGAAACCGCAACAAGCGTTCACAGACGACTGACTACTTCAATCCTTAAGGAGGCAGGAACCATTCCACAGGCAGTGGATATTCTCACCCGGCTTCCGGGCATCATCAAGGTGACGGCCGATACTTCCGGGAAATGGATCAGAATTCACTACGATGTCACAATGCTGCTGTTTCCCCAACTGATAACGGCCCTGGAAAAGGAGGCGCTGGTAAAAGAGCCCGCCTGGTGGGAACGCTTCAAATTTTCTTTATACCGATTCCAGGACACCAATATCCGCGGCAATGCTACTGCCAAGTCCTTACCCTGCTGCAGCAATCCGGAAGGTATTGCGGATCAGTGCAGGAAAAAGAACTGCCCTTAATCAATAATTGACCCGCCGCAGAGAAGGCGAAAGAAAAATAAATGCACAAAATATCCGAAAAAATATTACTGGCCTCTGTTTTTATGGCCGTCATGACACAAAGCCATGCCGATATCAGGGTATACGTTCCATTGGGGAGTGCCGACGGGATTCTTGTTATCGATGGACAGGAAGATAAGGTCATCGGTCGAATCGACGGTGTCAGCAATACTCACGGTCTGGCGGCAACAGATGGGGGAGACTATCTGGTGGCCCCCAGTATGTCGATGAGCACGGAAGATAAACCCGCGCTCCCTCCCCGACCCGAAGGCATGTCTGAAGATGAGCACCGTTCCCATCATGGCGGCACAGCCAACAAGAATGAACACGGCTCAAGCTACATCTCCGTTATCAATATAAGCAGGAGTCGTGATATCAGCGAGAAACAGATAATACACAGTATTGAAACCGCTGGTGTATCGCACCACAGCGCTGTTACCATCGGCGGCCGATACGCCATATCGACGCACCCCACGCTGGATGCCGTGAGCGTGATAGATTTGCCTGCCGGTAAGCTGATCAACATGGTCCCGACCGGGCCTCAGCCCAATTACATTGCGATTGCCGGAAACGGGAAAAGCATTTACGTCAGCAACTCGGGAAATAATACTATCAGCGAAATAGACACGCAGCTGTGGACTGTCAGCCGGAATTTCAGGACAGGCATGTCACCGGAACATTTGCTGTTGTCTCCTGACGAGCAGACTTTGTATGTCAACAATACGGGTGACGGCACGGTAACCGCGATATTGCTGGCCGATGGACAGACCACCAGAACTTTCAGCGTGGGAGAAGAGCCCCATGGCATCGATATATCTGACGACGGTACGATACTGTTCGTGAGCAGCAAACTCGAAAATAAACTGCTGGCAATCAATTTGCTCAGCGGCAAAATAAAAAGCAGGACGCTGGGCCCGATGCCTTATCATGTCACCACCATTACCGGCACCGGCAAACTGTATGTCAGCAGCCGGGCCGAACCGCGTATCTGGGTGCTTGATCAAAATACCCTGGCACTGCGGGGTGAAATTCCAATCCACGGAGAGGGTCATCAGATGGCAGTCGTCAGGCAATGAAGATGTCTTTAATTATGATTATCTTTCTACCTCTTATCCTCGCCGCTTGCGACAATGTAGATCCTGAACAACGCCGCCTGGCCATGCATCTGCCGCCAGTCGGTTTTCAGGGGAACGCGGAACAGGGGCAGGTATTGTTCCGGAAATTTTGCACCAGCTGTCATGGCTTTGATGGCAAAGGCAGCGAACAGGGACCACCTCTGATACATCCGGTTTACCGTGCGGCACATCATGCTGACCTGGCCTTTCATATGGCAGTCAGAGATGGCGTACAGCCACATCACTGGAAGTTCGGAAAAATGCCTCCGCAACCCGAAGTATCGCCAGAGGACACGGGACACATCATCGCCTATGTCCGCCGGCAGCAACGGCAAGCAGGCATCCAATAAACGAGAAATTACAAAACCTCAGATAGATATGAAAATAAATACATTCCTGTTGCGGATAATGCTGGCAACGTGCTTCAGCCTGGTGGTCTTGTCGGCCCAGGGAGAACCTATTGAACTGGAAAAACTGGGTGCCATTCAGGGTATAGCCGGCCATCCACTGGATCCCTCCACACTGTATCTGATCACCGCCAAAGGCCTGTATGTCACTACCCCGGACAAGCGGGCGGAATTACTTTCACGCGGTGATGATAATTTGATCTCTTTTTCCATCGCCAACGACAAAACAAGAACTTTATATGCGAGCGGACATCCGCCAATCGGTGGTAATCTGGGTCTGCTACGTTCCAGAGACTACGGGCGTCACTGGGAACATGTATCAGCTGATCCCAACGGCCCCATGGCCCTCGAGAAACTGACAGTCAGTCACAGCGATCCGAATACTGTTTACGGTGTTTATCAAGGTCTGCGCGTAAGTCATGATGGCGGGAGCACCTGGCTCAAAGTAGCCGCGGTACCACCGAGACTTCTCAGCCTGGCGGTATCCGGTCAAGACTCCCGCTTATTGTATGCCGCCACCCGGGGTGGCTTGTTCGTCAGTCACGATGGCGGCCGAAGCTGGAACGATCCCTATCAGTTCCGACTGCCGGTGACGATGGTGAGAACAACGGCTGACAATATGCTCTATGCCTTTGTCGTCAGCAAAGGCTTGCTGCGTATGCGAGAGTCTGACACAACATGGCAAACACTTTATAACCAGTTCGGCAGCCAGCTTTTAGTGGATCTGACTCTTGCCCCGGGAAAATCGGGACAGCTCTATGTTCTCAACCAGTTCAGCAGGCTGCTTACCTCAAAAGACAATGGCGAAAGCTGGCAGCGTTTCACTGACGATCCGAAACCGTTGACCGAAACAAGCCGGCGTGGAGAGAAACTCTACATCACACACTGCCAGCAGTGTCATGGATTGCTGGGCGTCGGGGAAAATTATTCCGGAGAAAGTCTGAGTGATCCAAATTATCTTATGGCCACGCCACTGGACGATTCCACCCATGCCTGGCACCACAGCGATGATGATCTGGTAAAAACCATCCTCGAAGGCTTACCACGCAAAAGCCGCATGCGTGCCTGGAATGAAATCCTTTCCGAACAAAATGCACGAGATATCGTGGCTTACATTAAAACCCTGTGGGGCCAGCGGGCCCTGGATTGCCAGGGACCCAAACACATGCAATGCATGTAATCGGGTAATAACGAATGTTTGAGATATCAGGTATCGGAATTTTAACTGCGTTCGGGGCGGGCCTGATATCTTTCCTTTCGCCCTGCGTATTGCCACTGGTGCCAGGTTATCTTTCTTATATTGGCGGACAATCTCTGGAAGAAATGCAGGATCCCGGGCGATCCTGGTGGGAAACAGCGGCAGTACTTGGCATAAGCTTCTGTTTCATACTCGGTTTCTCCACCGTGTTTATTATTTTCGGCGCCAGCGCCTCAGCCATCGGCCGTCTGCTGATGGCCTACCGCTTTGAGGCTAACATCCTGGGCGGACTCATCATCATCATCTTCGGCCTGTTCATGACCGGCCTGCTCCGGCTCAGCTGGCTACAGCAGGAACTTCGATATCATGGTGACGTACGCGGCGGCCGACCTCTGGCAGCCTATCTTCTGGGTATCGCTTTTGCCTTTGGCTGGACACCTTGCATCGGCCCCATCCTGGGAGCTATTCTGACACTCAGCGCCACCTCCGGACTGGGAGGTGACGGCACCGTCCTGCTGGCAATCTATTCCATGGGTCTCGGCGTACCCTTTATCGCCGCTGCACTATTTACCAACCGCTTCCTGCGCCATTCCCGTCGCCTCCGGCGACACGGGCATATCCTGCAGATTAGCGCCGGGGTGATCCTGATTATCATGGGGATCGCAATGGTGACCGGCTACCTGACCTCCTTCTCCCTGTGGTTACTGGATGCGCTCCCCTGGCTGAGTAATATTGGTTAACGACGCACAGGTATTTAGAACCACGCCCGAATGCCAATAACAAACTGAAGATCACCGGCATCCTCTCCTTTGGCTCTAAGAAAATCTGCAGTATCACCAAATTTTCTGGTCCAGTTTACGCCGATATAGGGAGCAAATTCACGACGGAATTCGTAACGTAAGCGTAACCCGGCCTCAATGTCGGACAGGCCGGAGCCCACTCCGGCACGAAGATCATCCTTGCCGTACAGGTTAATTTCAATTTCGGGTGTCAGAATCAAACGCTGAGTAAGCAGCAACTCGTATTCCGCATCCAGGCGGGCAGCGGTACGTCCGTTTTCACCGACGAATACAGCCGCATCAATTTCGAAAAAATACGGGGCCAGCCCCTGAAACCCTAATGCCAGCCATTGACGTCCTGGCTGAAGATCACTGCGCCAGCCCGCCTGAAAATCCCAGTAGATATCAATGGCGCGGCTGTACAGAAACTGCAGTTCAACATCTTCTGTCTCGCCATCACTGTACTCACCCTCGGATTTTATCCATAGTTTATTAAGATCTTTGCCCAACCAGGCATCCGTATCCCACTCAAGAATATTGTCACCACCGATATCGCGAGACTCGAATTGATTGACCAATACGCTGGCCAGGAGAGGATCATCTTCCATGCCCGCCCAAACTATGGAACTGGAAAGAGTAACAAGCACTACGGTTAACTTTTTAAATATCATCATATAATGCTCCTCAACTGACCCGGACTTCACGAAACATGCCCAGCATGTGATAGAGCAGATGGCAGTGATAGGCCCAACGACCTTTCGCATCAGCGGTGACCAGGTAACTGATTTTGGCGCCGGGCTGGACAATGACAACATGCTTGCGCGGAATACAGGCTGGATCGCCAGTTTCCAGTTCACTCCACATACCATGCAGGTGGATGGGGTGATTCATCATGGTGTCGTTTACCAGTGTAAAACGCACCCGCTCGCCAAATTTGAGTTGGACCGGTTCAGCATCGGCATATTTAATGCCGTTAATCGACCACATGTAACGACTCATGTTGCCGGTCAGATGAAGCTCGATCTCGCGTCCCGGTTCCCGCTGATCCGCAGTGGGATACAAATTTCGAATATCGGCATAAGTCAATACTCGTCGACCATTATCGCGTAGACCAATACCAGGATCATCCAGTCGCTCTTGCGGACTGTCCGCACGCATGTCGACATGGGCCCCGTACTCGCTGGCAGCGTGCGAAATGGGATTGGCGCTGCCATAGCCGGCCTTCCCCGCCGTGCTGTTCCGGCTATGATCCATACCCTGCATGCCTTCCATCTGGCCCATATCATGATCCATGCCCTGCATGCCTTCCATCTGGCCCATATCATGATCCATACCCTGCATGCCTTTCATCTTGCCCATATCATGATCCATGCCCTGCATGCCTTCCATCTGGCCCACATCATGATCCATACCCTGCATCTGACCCATATCGTGAGCCATGCCGGCATGGTTCATGGCCATGCCCATATCACCATGATTGAGAATGGGAGCCGCATCCAACGCCGGTACAGCGGCACGCAAGGATGGGTTGGAACTCAGGGTGCCGATGGCATAACCGGTGCGATCGATGGCCTGGGCAAAGACGCTATAGGCCATGTCGCTCTCAGGTTGAACAACGACATCATAGGTTTCCGCGACACCGATACGAAATTCGTCGATACTCACCGGTTCGATATTCTGCCCATCTGCAGCGACCACTGTCATCGTCAGCCCGGGTATGCGCACATCGAACAAGGTCATGGCCGAGCCATTGATAAAACGC
>JAJRTU010000045.1 GCA_024278135.1 Gammaproteobacteria bacterium | reverse complement strand
TACCGCTAACTGTGTCTACTGTACATAGATTGATGCCATTGCACGTTTGGTAAATCACAGAAGCACTTACGTTGCCTGAAATTAATAAGGCGGCAACCAACAGTAACCAGATTCGAGTGGGTTTAAGTTTCAGTTTGATACCTGAAGAAACAGTGTGAGTACTCATGGCCGCCCCCTAATATTTAATGTTTATTTTCAACTGATGTCATTCTTACTTTGCGGAGAGTCATCCATAAAACAGGCATAAATCACGCCAGCCTTACAACTATATGTAATTCAATGGGTTATGGATTTATCAATATAGTGTTTGTAAAGATAAGCGACATAGACAAAGGGATATATGTGGACTCGGTCACATAATATCCTAGTAAAATTAAAAGCTTAGTATAAATACAGGAAATATGACGAGAATGTAAAATGTGCCGACAATTACACCCTGAAATTCACACAACCCAATAAGAAAATCCCACACAAGGCGGAGCTTCTGTTTGCTTAGGTTGAAGTCAGATCAAGTAACATTCCAGCATTTTTTCAAACGATATATCCCTGCCGTGGAACCCAGACCTCATCAAATGTAAAAGCAGCGATTATACTGAGCTGATTTGAAGCAATGATAAAAAGGAAAAAATATGCCCAGGCAAGCTACAGAGGATGAAGAAATCGAAAAATGTTTCAGCGTGATGTCGGAACTTCGTCCACATCTCCGTGCTGAAGAATTCCTGCCGACAGTGCGTCAAATGGAATCTGACGGCTATCGACTGGCTTACAGCGAAAAAAACGGTAATGTTGTCGCTGTAGCAGGCTACCGTATCTATACCAATTTATTTATGGGCAAGCATCTATACGTCGATGATCTGGTGACATCAGAGAATGTCCGATCACAAGGTTATGGAGAAGACATGATGAAGTGGCTGCGTAATATTGCCAGACAAAATGATTGTCAATACTTTCATCTTGACTCAGGCACACAACGTCACCAGGCGCACAAATTTTATTTTAGACAGGGTTTCACCATAGCAAGCTATCACTTTAGCGAGGAACTTGTTAAGTCATGATGAAATCCGGCTGACAACATCAGATTGACCCGGGGAAGTCACCCCTCACCCTGCCGTACAGCATAAGCGTCCTTTTGTTCCTGACTCGCTTCTTTCTGATATTTGTCCTTCCACTCGGAATAAGGCATGCCGTAAATAATTTCCCTGGCCTGCTCGTAATCCAGGGTCACTTCGCGTTCTTCAGCAGCGGTGCGATACCATTTTGACAGGCAATTGCGACAAAAATTGGCGAGAATCATCAGATCAATATTCTGTACGTCAGTATTATCCTGTAAGTGCTGGACCAGACGCCTGAACGCGGCGGCTTCGATTTCGGTTTGTGTGCTTTGATCCATTCTTGATCTCCAGTAAATATTACGGTTAAGTGGCACGAGTACAGTGCTGCAAACGGATTATCAAACTGCAGTTATGTTCGTGAGTGTTACAAATTATGTTTTTTCAGGCGGTAACGTAGCGCCATGCGGGTGATGCCCAGTTCCCGCGCGGCTTTAGACACATTACCATTGGTCCGATCCATTGCCTGCTTGATCAAAGTATACTCGGCTGAATCCAGCGTCGCATTCTCATCCAGCAGGGCATCGGTCGAGCGTCCGGGCGCCACTTCGCTCGACAACTGCAACATGTCCGGTAAGATACTGCTGCCGGCACTGAGTAACACGGCCCGTTCAATCATATGCTTTAACTCGCGTACATTGCCCGGCCAGGTGTAGGCCATCATTTCGCGTTTGCTTGAAGCACTGAACACCGGCTCATTAAGACCGTAACGTCTTGCTGTCTGTCCGGCGAAATGATTGGCCAGCAAAATAATATCCTCGCCTCGCTCGGCCAATGGCGGCATTGAGATTGCCAGTACATTCAGGCGATAGTAAAGATCAGAACGAAACTCACCTGCCGCCGCCAACTGTGCGATATCCCTGTTGGTCGCGGCAACAAACCAGGCGGCGACAGGTCGTTCCTGTGAGGTCCCCACCTTGCGCATGCTTCGCCGCTCCAGCACCGCCAGCAACTTTGATTGTAAATCCAGTGGCAGTTCTCCAATCTCATCAAGAAACAGCAGGCCATCCTCAGCCGCTTCAATTAAACCTGTTCGACTGACATGAGCGTTGGTAAAAGCCCCTTTTTCATGACCAAATAATTCAGCTTCAATAAGATCTTTCGGCAAGCTGGCACAATCAACATGAACAAAAGGCCGGTCATGCAGCTTGCTGCGGGCGTGCAACAATCTTGCCGCCACATCTTTGCCGGAACCGGTTTCGCCCAGGATCAAGACAGTCGGTGGTACGGTATTGCTGGCATGACTTAACTGGGCGATACGCTGTACCTGTATCCTGACTTCGTCTATTGCCGGGCAATTGCCCAGGAATTCCACGCCTTCTGTTGCATGTTGTTCACGCTTGTTGGAATAAACCAGTTTACGGGTCAATTCATCCCGATCCAGAACCTTCTGGACATTAATGAGCAACTCATCCAGATCAATGGGTTTTTTCAGATAGTCAGACGCACCGAGTTTCATTGCCGACACGGCATCTTCCACCTCGCCATAGGCTGACATCACCAGTACTGCGCTCTTGTTTTTTCCCTGATCTCGAATTTCGGACAACAAGTCCAGTCCGGAACCGTCGGGCAGGCGCATGTCCAGCAACACCAGATCAGGTGCAGATTCCCTGTATGAGAGCCGTGCATCTGCCAATGTACCTGCCACCTCACAAACATAGTCGGCTCGCAGCAGTTTCTTTTTTACCGCACGTGCGAAAACTTCTTCGTATTCGACAATGAGGATACGTTTCTCAAGTACCGGCACCTCCGTAGCACGGATCTTCGGTTCGCTGTCTGATGTCATATTCTGTACTTCTCACTCCTTATGTGGGCAGGTGATCACAACTTCGGTTCCCTGTTCAATTATCTTGAATCTTAACTCCCATCCGTGGCTTTGACATATTTTAAATGCAATGGGGATACCGAGACCGGTACCGAATTTTTTAGTCGACGGGCCAGGATCGAGGTTTCCCGGTTTGGGTTCAAATGGAAGACCCGGTCCGCTATCAGTAATACTGAACTGAATACGCCCCTCCTGCTCGTCTATTTTCAAATAAATATCGCCCCCTTCAGGTGAAGCCTCCACCGCGTTGGCCAATAAGCAGTACAGCGCCTGCTCCATCAGGTCGGGATCGGCATGCAATACTTTGTCATAGTCACAACCCTGTTTATGAATATGAATATTCTTCTGCCTGATCTTTGCTTCCAGCATATTCAACGAAGATTCAAGCAGATGCCGGGCGCCCACTGCCCTGAGCTGCGGTTTTAGAGGATGCAGGTAAGAAACCAGTGCACTGACCCAGCGCCCCAGCCTGTCAGTGGTTTCCATAATAATTTGCTTGCCTTCCTGCAGTTCCTCCTTGTCATTCACATCATCCAGCATCTGTGCGGTGGCGCGTATACTCGCCAGGGGATTGCGTATATTGTGTGCCACCACAGGAATCAGGGCGCCCAGCGCCGCCTGTCGTTCACTTTCCACCAGCGCATCTCGACTGCTGGACAGCTCTCTGGCCATTGTGTTCAGCGAGTTGGCTATTTCCACTACTTCTTCCACGCCTCTTCCGGGAATACGATGTTGCAGCTGCCCCTGGCGAATAATAGCGGCACCTTCCATGACCTTCGCCATCGGTCTGACAAAATCATGGACTAAAATGCGACGGGTAAAAAGTACCAGTATCACCGCCAGGACAAAAAAGACAGGAATTAATATTGGTGCGAAACGTGTCCAACGTTCAATGGTTTTGTCCAGTTCGATATGCTTGTCCGCCAGTGTCGATTTGAATTGCAGATAGCGACCTTCAAATACACCGACTATCCTTTCGGCAAAACGGGGATCGAGAATCTTCATGCGGACGACATTATCAGTGGCATAGGGATCCGAAAAAATGGCGTTCATGTCCTGCTGAATGGTCCGGTAGGCAAACTGCAGGGCCTGTATCGAGTCATCTTCTTCGCGAGAGGCGGAGTCCCGTCGTAAGGTATTGAAAAGTCGATCAATTCTCCTTGAGTATTCTGCATACACACCGAAGGCACGAGGGTCTTCCAGCATCCGGGCGCGGATGACTTGCTGGATCTGACGAAATAACTCACTGCGGATTTGTTCGGTAACATAAATGAGGTTGTTGATTCGCACCGACTCTGATGAGGTTTCCTGCCAAAAGAATGCCGACAGGCTACCCAGCGTGCCGGTGACAGCCACCAACAGCAGAAAGGCAATCTCGTGAATAAGCAGGAGGTTTTTTAATGATCGTCGTTTGATGGAAATCATCGGGGCAGTATAACTGATGATCAGATGGTTCATATAGACCAAATATTCTGGTTGTGCTAAGCCAACTTTTGCCGATAAAACCAGGTGCAGTTTATCCAGAACGCCGGCAACCAGGTCTTATCCTTTTGTTTTTAATAATATTATTAGAATAGGTTCATTGTTTTCGGCCTGTTGGCACTGTTCTCGCTCTACTTCAGTCACCAGCTTTGCTGGCAACACTACCTTTAAACTTATCAAGTGAGGAGAAAGCTCATGAAGTGGGAAACCCCTGAATATAATGACATTCGTTTTGGTTTTGAAGTCACCATGTACATCAACAACAAGTAATTTGGTGCTTTAATAATCAAAAAATAAAGGGTCGCAAGACCCTTTATTTTTTTACCGTATCTTCTCCGCAGTATCCTGCCCTCGCTATCTCATTTTCATGGGCCGGCACAAAATGACATAATGTTTACCGGATGACATCTCCAACCGGAAAATGAATCAGAATATCAACCTGGCAGTAAGAATCATGCAGGCCTTACACAGCGGCCTCTGTATGCGTTTATGCCAACACTTTCTGTATTGTATTTTAGTACTGCTGCCCTTCGCTCCCGTCCACGCCACTGAAGATGATTATCAACTGGAAATATCCAAATCTGAACAGGAACTCATTGTCAAGAAAGGCGATGTCCTTGTCAGGCGGTTTCATATCGCACTCGGCAAAGGCGGTAAAGGCACGAAACAGCGCGTAGGCGATAAAAAAACCCCCGTCGGTGTGTACAAAATCACCAACTTCAAGGCCGACAGTAAATTTCATTACTTCATGCAAATCAATTATCCCAATCTGCTTGATGCCTGGTACGGCTATAAAAACAAGATTATAACTGCCAGGGAATTCAGACAGATCGCCTTTGCCGTGAAGGACAGGCGACGGCCACCGCAGGACACCGCGCTGGGAGGCTATATCGGTATCCACGGGCTTGGGGAAAGCACAGAAAAGAGGCTGGAGATCCACGAAAGCTTTAACTGGACTGAGGGTTGCATTGCCCTGAAAAACAGTGAAATCAATGCTCTTCGACAATATGTCTCCATCGGTACCCGCGTGACCATCAAGGAATGACATGACAAGAATATCGTTCAGGTACAGATATATCACCTCATATTTTCAACTCTCTCCTGTACTCATCTGCGTGTTGCTGCTGGGACTTTCGGCCTGCAGTGAACAGACAGCCAGGTTCGCCGAAAGGGCAAGTGATAAGCAAATCGACCAAATTCTGGATGATGTCGAATTTGCGATTACGGAAAGGAATTTTCGTATAAACAATCGTCTGCATATTGGCAAGGCCATCAGAAAACGTGGCAATAGTGGCTTTCCCGACTATGAAGTGATACTGTTTTGCAACCTGAGCTATGCAGAGAAGATGCTGGAGCTGGCACCGGAATTTATCAATTACTGTCCTCAGCATCTCGCCATTCGTGATACTGGCCGGCAGCGAATTATCACAGCTTCGTTACTCCCGCAGAACACTTCGAATCAGGCATTGAATGCTGTCACCGGAGAAATTAATTCCCTGGTACGGGAAATTGTCGAATTTGCGACACAGGATTGGCCGGAGCTGGAAAAAGAATAATGAAGCCTGTATAAAACAACGCGTTTTTGAAGCAAAATCCCGGGGGGAAAAGTTTGGAAAAAGAACCGCATCACCTGTTCCTGGTCTGGTTGATATTCACCGGCCTG
>JAJRTU010000044.1 GCA_024278135.1 Gammaproteobacteria bacterium | reverse complement strand
GTGTCTTAGACTATAATTCTTCATCAGAGGGTGAAGGAGAATTCCTGACATGAAGGGCATATAAGATCTCGGTCCCTCTCAGCATCAACCTAAAGAGAGGAGACCACAAATGTTATCGACAAATGTTGACAGTGGGGCGTCAGGGCTTGCAAAAAAGAAAACTTGTCCAGCCAGGGGTAAGCGTTACTCGAAAGCCCAGAAGGAGGAGATCCTTGAATACGCCAAAGCCAACAGTGTTGAGGCGGCGTCGGCGAGGTTCAATGTGACCGACGCCTCAATTTACGAATGGCGCCGTGCCTTGAAGCGCCGTGGGGGAAAGGATGGATCATCGGGGGGAGTGGGGAAAATCGAAGTAGAGGATCCCACGTTAGATAGGAATCGTCGGATTATAAATATGTGGCGTCAGCACCCCGGTTACGGACCGAGTCAGGTTCGCAATATGCTCAAGCGTTCAGGCTTTAAAGTTTCGGTAGGCACGGTGCGGCATGTGATGGAAGAAAATGGTTATCTGCCGCCGACGCTCAAGCGAAAGGAGCATGTCGGACGCTATGAGGCAGGACGGCCCCGGGAACTGTATCACCTGGATTTTTATCACTATTACGTCCATAAGCAAAGACAGTGCGTGTTGTTCATCGAAGATGATTACTCCAGGTTCATCGCCGGCTGGGCAATGACCCCAACCGAGAAAGCTGATCCGGTGATTGAAAGCTTTGATCTGGCGGTACAACGATATGGTCGACCCGAGGGGGTGATGACCGATAGAGGTTCTGCTTTCCATTCCTGGAAAGGATTGTCGCGCTTTGAGGCCCTGTTGGAAGACTATGAGATTAACTATTATCTTGCCAAAGAGGCGGCGGTTAACGGCAAGGTTGAGGCCCTCAACGCCAGTTTTCAAAAGGAGTGCGTGGCGCAAAATGAGTTCATGGACCTGACTGATGCCGCCCGGGCAACAGGACGCTGGGTAGAGCACTACAACCACCGGCGTACCCATCATGGCCTTGGCGGGCTTTTGGTGCCGGCGGATCGGTTCTATGGGGTGGCGGAGCAGACCCTGAAAAGGATCGAACAGGGATTAGGGGCTGATACGGCGCAGCTCACCAGTGCCGACAGCCGTGGCCTGGATCTGTTCAGGGTTGTTTCTTACGGCGGCCGAGCGCAGATATGGCTGATGGGGGAGAAAATTCTCGGGTAAAAGAGGTTGAAAAAGGGTGGCTGATTCGTCATAAACAAGGTCACAAAACCAAACGAAAAAGCCACCCATACCCGAATATTAATATAAAAGAAAATCTCAAAAATAGCAAGCTGACTTTAATCGCCTTGGACAAAATTATTAAAGAATATGCCTCCGAGATGGGGGTAAACCTAAGCGGCCCCCTGGCCACGGTTTGTAACGCTGCCGGAGTCAATAGAACACAGGTCTATGAACGGAAAAATCAGTTGGAAGAGGCCTTGGCAGAGTTGGAACTTGCAGGCCCCGGGCGTCCCTCCAATCACCCGGCCTCCGACGCCGGTGGCCAAGAGTCGCAGGGTTGGCAACTGCGCGAGAAGGTTCTGCGCTATCGCCTGAACTATCCCGGGGCTGTGGTGGTCCATAGCGGCGGACGAGCTACCTACAGCGACGGTTTTATCCGTTTCATTCTCGAGCTGCATGACGAGTGGGAAGGATCGCCGCAATGGTTTTGCAGGCAGGTGGAGGTTCCTTACTCAACTCTCAGGGTTTGGTGTAACAAGGACAAAGGGCAGGCCTATGGCGAACCTCAACATCGACCGATTGCTTATATGCCGTTTTCGGCAAGTGCAGATTTTCGACGCATTGTCGATGATTTCGCAACCTGGCAAGGGGGTATCCGGGACTTTTTCAAATACGAAACAGTTCGTATGGGGCTGGGACCAACTCCAATTCGTAAGGTTTTGGTCATTTGTGGGATGTTGCCGGTGCGCTCGGCAAAGGCGCCTCGCTACCGGGGCTCCACGATACGATGTCAACCAGGTAATATCCTGGTGACAGATGGCAAGACGGTGAAAGTGGCATTTACAGCCGGTGGTGAAGTGGGCAGCTTCAATTGGCAAGCGATGGTAGATCAGGCGACCGCCTGCCATACGGCGGTGGTTGTGACTGAAACGGAATGTGCTGATGGTGTACGGGATGCCTTTGAGAGCAGCTGTGCTTTTGTTGGCCGGCCACCGCAGGCCCTGATTCATGACAACAAGCCGATTCATGATGATCACAGGTTGCGGGGGCATATTGAAAAGACAACAAAGATGATCCCGGCCACCCAAAAGCGGCCTGAGAATAAGGCTGTTATTGAAGGGGAATTCGGCAAATATGAACAGGCCGTGGGCACCATCCACCTCGACGACAGCAGTAAAAACGAGCTCATACGTAGCGCTGTCGGCGAGATTGTGCGTGCCTATACCGCTGGGCTCAACCACGCAGGTCGCGCTGAGTTTAATGGAAAGAGCCGGCAGCAGGTTTTACGGGAAACCTGCCCGGATCCGGAAAAAGACCGCAAGTTCATTGAACAATTACATTCTGATCATACCGAAACGAGGCGTGTTGATGTCCTGCCGAGCCTGCCGACAAGCCGTATCATATTGGATGAAGGCTTCAGGCGCTTGGGGATAGAAGATATGGATCCAGAGGGCAAGACTCGGCAATGGCTCGCTGGGCGTTACACCCCGGAGGCAATCCGTCAGGGGCTGGCGATTTTCGCCACCGAGCGTAACAAAGGGCGTCTGCGCAACAAGACGGCCCATCGTTATCTTGTTAAGGTGATCCAAAATAGCCAGCAGGAGATAGATCTTCGTTGGCAAGAAGAAAGTTTGCGGGAATTTGCCGAGATTGAGCGTCAGGGGTGGCTTCAGGAGTTGGAAGCAGAATACAAAATTCTGGTGACGGAGTGCGACGAAAGCACGCCGGAAAATGATTTGGCCTTTCGCCTCAGTGACAGCGCCGTATTTGGCGGCTTGTCCCTGCAAAGGGCCTTTTGGGAAAACAAGTTAAAGCTCATTCTTGAAAAGAGCCGTGAAAAATTTTCCGCTGTCTGCCGCCATGTCCGACGGTTGTTTGAGGCAACATGGCAAAATCGATTTGCGCTGATCGCTAAATTGGTTGCCTGGGAGTATCAATTAACCAGTTGAACCTCACAAGCCAAACAGTCCTCTCCAGGGCTACCAGTGCTTAGCGGGGTTACACAACTCACCATACGAAACAGGTATGAAGAGGGCTGCAATGTTGAATCAGGGAAAAAGAATCAGACAAGCAAGCGTGTTTGGGAGATTTCTTTTTTAAATTTCAATCTAATCAAAACTGATTTGCCAGTAATAATGGCTCATGCTGAAGGGCAGTTTGAGTCAAACTAGCCGAGGGAGACTGAGAATCTTCTGTATCTTTCAGTGTCAGGAATTTAATTATGAAAGTGCTTGACAAGGACATATAATTGATGAAATGACCTCACCAGTTTCCCATTCAACTTCATAAAGTCTATGCCGAATTCTGTCAGTTCTTTTATCATCCACCTTACCGTCAAGCAGGATTAGAAAATCCCAATCAGATT
>JAJRTU010000043.1 GCA_024278135.1 Gammaproteobacteria bacterium | reverse complement strand
GGGTATCAAGATTTCCGGCGATGTACATTTTTTCAAATATGCGATCAATCTGATCATTGGCCACCAGAATATTCACCACCTCTTTTTCAACTTCGATAGCCAGACCCAGAACGCCCAAACGCTCACGAATTCCTCCCCCTCTTGCATAATACACGGTGGCACCCTGTGCCCCGACCGCCTGGGCAGCCTTGATGATATCGTCGGCCCTGCCACGCTGCACGACGCAGGTAATCATGGAAACATCTGTCAGTATGGTAATTTCTTTTTTACTCATGTCACTATCACCTCCGCTTTTTCCACAGATGTTTCTTCCTGTTCTTTATGATGGCGACGTTTTATTTTCCACTGGATATATATACCCGTCAGCAATACAAAAATAATGGGGCCGATTGATGCCATGGATAAAATACCAAAACCTTCCACTGCCCCGACCGCGTTGCCAAAGCCCAGACCCATCGCCAAAACCAGTGGTACCGTGACCGGGCCGGTGGTGACCCCGGCGCTGTCCCAGGCAATATTGACAAATTCTTCGCTGGAAAAATAAGTAAGCACTACTGCCAATAGGTAACCCGGAATCAATAAATAGGCGATGGGAAAATCGAAGACGATCTTAATGACACCGATTGAAATACCGGTCCCGACTCCCAGTGAAACCGAATACATCAGCACTGATTTCGGAAAGGCTCCGTTAGTCAGGTTTTGGACCGTCAGGCCCAGTGCGTTCAGGGCCGGCTCTGCCAGCGTGGCGCCAAAGCCCAGTAACCAGGCGAATAATATCGCCACAAACAGACCGGTTGCGAATGTATACAGAGGTGATCCGCTCACCGCATCAAGTTGCGTAAAAGCGGAAGGCACCAGGCCGCCGGACTGCCCGCCCAATTTTGCCAGACCGTAACTCAGGCCCACGTTGAATATAATCATTCCCAACACACACAGAGTAATGCCGTAAGTAATATCCCCTTTCTTTTGTACTTTTTCCTTTAACACAAAAACCATGACGAACAACAGAAATAATACCAACGGAACAATTGCCCTTATACCGAGCACCACTTCCAGGCCAGGTGTTTTTTCATACCATGGGACGGTACTTGCAGCGGTAACGGCTGTCGCTGCCAGTGCAATGATTTCTTCCGGTGTCACCACAGATGAAACATACAGCGCCAGCAACATAACGGCGATAATGGGAAACAGGGATGCCAGCATGACAATGCCAAAACCTGACAGGGATGAATTGCCCTTCCCTGCAGCGGCGGCAATACCGATACCCAGCGACAATACCAGCGGGACTGTTACCGGACCGGTGGTAACGGCACCACAATCCCAGGCCAGGCCCAGAGTTTTTCCCAGTTCAGGTTGAAAATGAAAATATATCGTGAGCAAAATGGTGGGGATCAAAGTCAAATAGACCAGCGGCTTGAGACTCCAGCCGTATAAAAAACGCAAGGTCCCCAGTACGGCGGCCAGACCCACGCCCACGCCCACGACCAGCACCATCACCTGCGCCCAGTCGTTTAATAAAGCATACAAATAAGGGGCCTTATTCACATCGACGATTGAACCTGCTGTCTTCAACGCCCCTATTGCAGGCTCCGCAAAAGTGACGCCAATACCCAGAATAAACGCAATGGTCATCACGACAGGCAATTTCGATTTCGCCGGTAATATGGTCCCTATCGCTTCGCCAAACGGCATCAGCCCCACCTTCAGGCCTTCCATAAAAAACATCAGGCCGATAATAACCGACACCATACCCCCGGTAACCTGCCAGGAATCAACAACACTTTGTCTCAGTATAATTATCTGAAACAACACCAGATAAGCTGCCAGCGGCACCACTGCTCTTACCTGTTCGCTGAGGCGGGTATTGATATAAGGTTCAAGGATGCGGTAAGCATCGATGGATCGAATTTTTATTTTGGGTGCATGATAAGGGATTTCCTTGCCCTGTTTATCTGTGACGACCCCGGGTGTCAGCTCGTTATAACTGACCTGTTGCTGACGGATAGTTATTTCCCTGACAAAGGTGCCGAATCGAATAGCCTTATTCATAGCAAGAAAAGTTTTCTGAACTTCAGGGAAGTCTAAAACGTAGCCGACAGAACAACCTTGATCCTGATCAAGCGCATCTTATCATCACCGCTGTCTGTCGAGTAAGTCTTTCAAATTCGCGAACGGTTTGCCGGTAGCGTGCGTCCCGGTCCTTTCGTTGCCTGCGTTCACTTTTGTCGCTGCTGCATCCAGATGTCTCATATGTTCGTTATCGTGGCAATACAGACAAAGCAACTCCCAGTTACTGCCATCTTGCGGATTATTGTCATGATTATGGTCTTTATGGTGAACGGTCAGTTCGCTGATATTTTCACGGCTGAACTCCCGCGTGCATTTGGTGCATATCCAGGGATACATTTTAAGGGCCTGTTCACGATAGGAGTGCCCTCTTGCCTCAGAGTTTTTTCTCGATTCTGCAACAACTTTATCCAGCTTGCTCATGGCTCCAAGTATCTGTGATTCAGAACGACTTGTACATCCACTAAAGACCCTGGAATAAATCAGGCCAGACTGGATCATAAATAAACGGCACCTGGTTAGGGGGCTTTCCATTGAAAAGAATAAAAACCACGGAGAGCACCAGGACAAATAGTTCGTTGTTTATATCTATTAATGTCCTCCGTGGTAAAAATCAGGTTTTTTAAGGATAAGCACCCTAACCAGGTGCCATTCGATCTAAATACTTCTGTTCACTTTCGAACAGTTCTCAGTATCTCTTTTGCCGCATTATGCCCCGGTGCGCCGGTAACACCACCGCCGGGATGCGTCCCTGAACCGCACATGTAAAGCCCCCTGACAGGTCCACGGTATTGTGCATAGCCCAACATGGGACGGGCACTGAACAGCTGGTTCAAACTGAGTGCACCATGAAAAATATCC
>JAJRTU010000042.1 GCA_024278135.1 Gammaproteobacteria bacterium | reverse complement strand
TCGTTATTATTGATAGTCGACAGTTCATTATCACCAAGAAACCGACCGGGGGCCAGCCCCCGGTGAGTTAATATCGATCTATCCGTGACGGCCTGCCGGGCGTTGAGGACGCTGACCTCTATAGCCCTGTGAATTGTTACGATTTGTGCGGCGGTCAAACTTTCGTTCAAAACGGTCACCCTGCCGATCCAGGCGTCTGTTGGCCCTGTCACCTTTGCGATCCAGACGTCTGTCAATATTATCACCTCTACGATCCATACGCCGGTCAATCCGCTCGCCCTTTCTGTCCAGTCCATTCGCCAGATTGTCCCTGCCTGCGCCCCGAGCACGATCAGCACGCTTGTCGAAACGGTTTTCCATACGATCACCCCTGGCATCCATACGTCTGTTAATTTGGTCACCTTTGCGATCCATGCGTTGATCAATCCGGTCACCCTTGCGATCCAGTCGATGGTCCACGCGGTCACCCAGGTCATTTTCATCCGCCAATGCGAACGGGCTTACCAGAGATACTGCCAGAATACAGCTCGTTACCAAGGTTGCTTTTTTCATTTTTCCAATCTCCACTTGTGAATTAAACAGCTTACGGAGACTAATAACGATCACTGTAAGAGAAGGTTGACCGCTAAAACAGCTGATTTTAAAAAAAACAGGCAAGTTATTGTTTTTACATAATATATTTTTTGTAAAACAGGCAAAAAATTATTTTGCCCCTGCGAACGAGAATGAGAGCATGAATTTGCGGAAATCGAGAACAGCATTGAAGACAGGCCTGGTGGAGAAAAGATCACAGGGCAGGCAGGCGGAAAGTAAACCCTCGGAACTTGAATTTCAGTCTTCCAGAATATTAACAGCTGTTCCCTCATCCACCCGATCAAACAAATCGATAATGTCCCGATTGCGCAAACGAATACAGCCCCGGGAACCCGGCTTGTTCATATCCACATCATCAGGCGTACCGTGAATATAGATATAGCGATTGTAGCTGTCCACCATCCCGCCCTGATTACGACCTGGCTCGCAGCCACGCAACCAGAGTATGCGTGTTAATATCCAGTCGCGCCCCGGATTATTTCTTCTTAACTCGGGTGTGTAAAGTTCTTCTGTGGCCTGTCTGCCCACGAACACAGCATTGACTTCGCAACCCGCGCCTATCTTCTCCGCAATCACATGTTGGCCACGGGGAGTACATTCACTGTCCATCGTCTCTCCTGCACCATTTTTCGCTGTGGAAACGGCATACCGTACTATCTCCCCGTCGTTTGACAACAGATGCAGGGTTTGCGATGACAAACGAATTTCTATGTTGTTATTATGCTGCGTCACTGTTCAAATACCGCAATGGATTCCACATGGGTGGTATGAGGGAACATGTCCATGACCCCTGCCGATACCAGTGTAAAGCCTTTCTCCCTGACTAGAATACCCGCATCCCGGGCAAGGGTGGCGGGATTACAGGAGACATACACCAGCCTGATCACGTTTTTCAATGCTAACTGCTCAATGATCGCCTGCGCCCCGCTGCGGGGAGGATCCAGCAATACCTTATCATATTTATCCGCCGTAATATCCGGCAACAATACCGGCTGAGCCAGGTCCGCCATAACAAACTTCGTATTGGCTATATTATTCAGCCCGGCGTTGTATCCGGCCTTTTGTACCAGCGTGTCACTGCCTTCGACACCGGTCACCTGCGCCGCACGTCTGGCCATCGGCAGGCTGAAATTTCCCAGCCCGCAAAATAGATCCAGGATAGTGTCCTCCGGCCTGATCTCCAGCAGTGTGACCACCTGTTTCACCATAAGCTGATTGATCGCCACGTTGACCTGGGTGAAATCCGTTGGTGCAAAATGGATAGTAATATTTCCTTCGTCAAGTGAGTAAGATAAATCAGTTTCTGTTTCACCACTTAATGGCCTCACCGTATCCGGACCACCTGCCTGTAGATACAAGCTACATTGTTGCTCATCAGCAAAGGTATGCAGCTTGCTGAGATCTTCGCTGGATAATTCCGCCAGATTGCGAAAAATCAACGCGGTCTTTTGATCCGCTACAGCCACTTCTATTTGCGCAATCTTGTCATGCACACTAAGGTCAGCAATGAGTCTGGCGAGTTTATCCAGAATATGACCGACGGCCGGATGCAATACTTCACAGCGGTCTATTTCGGCCACAAAACTGCTGTATTTTTCCCGGAAGCCGACCAGTACTTTGCCCTTTTTAATGACGTGTTTGACGCCGAGGCGGGCCTTGTGACGATAGCCCCACAAGGGGCCGGTCAAGGCCGGTAACATCTGTTGCGCCTGGACACCACCGATATGTTGCAATTGCTCCATCAATACACTTTCCTTGTGTTGTATCTGTCTGTCCGGCGCCATGTGTTGCAGGCTGCAACCACCGCAAATGGAAAAGTGTTCGCATTTGGGCTCGACCCTGTCCGGCGAGGGATTGGCAATAACTTCCTCAACACTGCCTTCCGCATAACGGGAGCGACTTCGGCGATAGCGAAACATAATCGTCTCGCCTGGCAAGGCACCATCTATGAAAACAGTCTTCCCGTCAATACGACTGATACCCCGACCTTCATGGGAAAGAGACTCGATAGTGGCTTCGACAGGATCGACGGGAAGTTTTTTTCGACGACGGGACATATTTCCGGAGAAGTCAGATATAAAAATTCAGAACAAACTTCAAACCGGCTTCCAACAATTGACTGACTTGCCCGGAAATATTGCTTTTCCATACATCCTGACAGTTGAACGGCTGATGAATATTTGCTATTTCGTCCACGCTTCCAGAAATTCCGTCAAATGCGGTTTGTCCTCTCTTCTCAGCATCTCCCGCACGCGCTCACATTCAGCATCGTAGCTGCGCTGCGTATAATGACCGCGGATGAGTTCGTAACGACAATAAACGAGATAGGTATTCAGCACATCTGATTCGCAATAATTGCGTATGGATTCGATTTCGCCGTCGAGATAAGCATCCCATACCTTGTCGCCACTCATGCCCATCTTGCCAGGGAAACCGAGCATGCCGGCTATTTCCGTCAAGGGGGCAACGGAACGGTATTGATAGGCGGCGATGACATCCATCAAGTCAGTGTGGCGTTCGTGAAAGCGGCTGAGGTAATTGTTCCAGCGAAAGCTCTGGTCGTCCTTGCCTGTCTCCCAGTAACGTGGTGCCTGCACACCGTGCAGCAACGAACGATAATGTATGACCGGCAAATCAAAACCACCGCCGTTCCAGGAAACCAGTATCGGCGTGTATTTTTCTATGCCTTCAAAAAAACGTTCCAGAACTTCCTTTTCCGATGAGTCTGCTGAGCCCAGCGTCCATACATTGAGCTGCTCGGGAGTGGACAGAACCACCGATATGGCCACAATTTTTTGCAGGTGGTGGCGAATAAAATCACTGCTGCCATCTGTTTCCTGTCGCCTGCGGGTAAACATGACTTCCGCCGCTTCTTTATCCGATAGTCCGTCGAGACTGTACAGACGTTTACCGGATTCAACATCGGGAATCGTCTCTATATCGAAAACCAGAATATTCATGTACTGAAGATCGGCAACTGATTATTTATCGAGTGATGTTGTCCACTGGATCCCCGTTTCCACAGGAACGACAGGCCGGTATTTTTGAATATCTATCCGCAGATTTCCAAAAAAGCTTTTTTATTTTGTCCGCCAGTTCCCGCTCGCGTCTTTGTACCACCAGCCGCCTGGTGCGTTGGCTATCCAGCGTCGGGCAAATGTTTTGCGTATGTCGGTCTCCCAGTCAGGATGGCCATTGGCTTTGGCAATATCTCTGTAAAGCTGATTTCGATCACGATTTTCATCGCTTACCAGTTTTTTGACCGTGTTACGCTGTTTTAATGGCACCGCTTTGGCATTGCGCACGGTAATAAGGCCATTGTTTTCCATGCCTACCGCGCCACTGTTGTAATAGGGGCTGAGCTTTTTATGGCGCTGTTTCATCAGCGACTTCAGCTTGTTAATACCCGGCGAAGAAATATTGATGTCCGGCTGCTGGGCCTGTGCCGCCGGGATAATGCTTTGCAAAAAACTGATCAATATATTCGTCTCAGGCCTGCCGACTGCCGACTGTGAGTCAACACCCGGCATGCTCGTATCCTTGTCCAGCGCCTCGTCTTCGCCATAGACTTCCTGGATGATCTTGTCAGCGGCACTTTCGGCCGCGGCGGCGGGAAAATAGACATTGATGGTGACGCAGGCTGTTATAAACAACAGGGATGTGAGTAAAGGATACTTTTTTATGGCAAGCATATTGACACCTCTGGTTTTTTTCATTGTCTCTTGATTAAGACCGGAGCATTCCGGATTGTTCCCTTTTTTAATGACGCATAGTGGCTATTCTATCGCAACTTCACCCTCGGCGATCTGTTTTAGTCCATCAATGAGATCATCCCACTTTATGGAACGTCCCGCACCCTTAACTTCCACCCAGGGTGGCAATAATCCACCCTTTGTCAGTATAAAAAAATTCTCGCCGCTCTCTTCCACGCCACTGAGTTCACAGATACCCTTACTCAATCTACAACCAATCCCCAGACGACCATAGGAATAGGCGGGCAGGAAACGCAGAAACCCTTTGGATAGCGTGCCACTCAGACCACCACCCAGCTCATTTAGATTTTCCAGCGCTTTTTGACTGATACGGTGAGGTTTGTCATCATCTTCCGGTGTTGCAAACACAGCTTCAAAATAGCCGGGATGCCAGTCCTCCAGCCTCAACTTGTCCATTCTGCCACTGAGACTGCCTTCGATTTTGCCAAAGGTAAACACGTCGGTAAGTTGCTCCAGATCAAGCCTGTCTATTTTGATGTCTGTCGTTAACACCGAATAAGAGCTGAATAAATCCGCCACCTGCAATTGCCGAATATCTATTTTTCCGCCGAACAGGCCTACCGTAATGTTACCTTCCAGTTGCAGATTATTATGCGAATATCTCAATCCTGATATTTCCCCGGACAATTGACCGGGGAAAATTGTCCAGCCGAGCGCCTGGGTCAGTGCCTGCATCGATATAGGCGTCAATTCGCCACCGATTTTTATTTCAAAATCACTGCCGGCCAGATCTCGAACAGCGAACTCCTTTATCTTCAGACCGCCGTCGAGTATAGCAATATCCTGCCATTCCAGCACTTTGACATCCTCACCGGTGGATTCAAATACGATATCACCAGGACCAAAATCCAGCCGGTAAAAACTCATACCTGACCATGTCAGTGTGGATTGCAGGGCCTGTGGACTACTGTCCAGGATCAGATGACTGTTCAAGCCCGAGATGCTGAATCGGTTTTCAGCATCATCCAGATAGACATCGTCAATCAACAATTCCATTTTGTTCAATTTTGAATCCTGATAAGTGAGACTCAGGTCGACAGCACCGGACAGCTCCAGATCACTGAAGTTGGTTTCCAGTAAAATCGGCTGGATGTAGATGGGATAGGTGGCGGCCAGATCCGGGATTGTCGCACGCAGGGCAAGATCTGAAAGTAACAGGGCTTGTCCCGTATTCAGGCGGGCACTGCCCTGCAGCAGCAATATATCCGGATGGAGGTAAAACAGATCCTGCAATTCAATCCGCTTATCTTCGGGAAACCAGTTGCCTGCCAGTCTGAGTACAGTGGGCTCAGTTGATGATGCAATATAAAACCCCGGTCTGTCACCCAGAATACTGAAGCCAGGCAGAATATACATTTCACCGGCAAGCAGGCGCGCCGTATGGGTAAACAGCCAGGCCGCTTCGGTTCTTTTGAACTCTGTTGCCACAGCTAAATCAACCTTCTCCAGCACACTGTCCCCCTCTACGCTAAGTTCTGCGATATCAGTGTCCACAGCAATATCGCTGATCCTGTTTCCCAGCCCGCTCAGGTGTGCCTGTAAGTTTGCCTTTCCGGCAACGATGCTCTGTCCTTTGAAAGCCTCCACCAGAGAGGTCAGCAGGGGAGAAAGAAACGCCAGATCCGCCACCTCAGTGCTGATATCTGCTTGCCAGCGCCTGTCACTGTTTACGCTGTAGGCGGCATTCAGGTTGCCCCACTTTGTGCTTGCCCTCAGCGTCAGATCTCCACTGCTGTCCATTATATTTATCTGGAATGTAAAACGAAGGACGGTCACTTCCAGCCCGGGATAGGTGATTTCCAGTATTCCATTGCTGCAATCAATCGTTGGTAGCGTGTAGCCGGCATCAACGCAACGTAAGGAAATGCCAAAATCTTCATCGACATAAGGGGAGTGGATATTATTGGCCCGAACAGACAGGCCCGGACGTGCAGACTGCGGTGTTGCGTAAGTCAGCTCAATTTTTTCAGTAGTGAAAAATGCGGTTTCCAGAGCATCCAGTTGCAGGTGAATCTCATCAACGGCGAAGGCCTGTGCAGGTAATATGATATAGAACAGCAGGCCGCGAATTATCGCCACTAATCAGACTGGAAAGACATTGGTCGACAAATAGCGATCACCACGGTCGCAGATAATGGTCACAATGACTGCATTTTCCACCTCCTGTGACAATCTTAAGGCCGCAGACAAGGCTCCGCCGGAGGATATCCCGGCAAATATCCCTTCTTCCGCCGCCAGTCGTCTCGTCATATCTTCCGCTTCTTCCTGGGTGACATCGATTATCTGATCGACCCTGGAACGATCAAAGATCTTTGGCAGATAGGCCTGTGGCCAGCGTCGTATCCCGGGGATGCTGTCTTCTCCTGCCGGCTGCACACCAACGATCTGAATACCGGGATCCTTCTCCTTCAAATACTTTGATACGCCCATAATCGTCCCGGTTGTCCCCATCGAACTGACGAAATGCGTAATGCCTCCATCAGTATCACGCCAGATTTCCGGCCCGGTGCCTTCGTAGTGCGACAAAGGGTTATCCGGGTTGGCAAATTGATCCAGTACCTTGCCCTTGCCGTCGGCCTGCATCTTGTCAGCCAGGTCCCGCGCGCCTTCCATGCCTTCCTCCTGTGACACCAGTATGATCTCCGAACCAAATGCTTTCATGGCAGCACGTCGCTCTTCGCTCATGTGTTCCGGCATAATCAATGTCATCCGGTAGCCTTTTATCGCCGCTGCCATGGCCAGGGCGATACCGGTATTGCCACTGGTGGCTTCTATCAGCACCTCTCCGGGTTTTATTTCTCCTCGTGCTTGCGCATGTGTGATCATGCTGATAGCCGGTCGGTCCTTGACTGAACCGGCTGGATTATTGCCCTCCAGTTTTGCCAGCAACACATTGCTGCTGTCACCCGGTATACGCTGCAACCTGACCAGGGGGGTATTACCAACAAAGGACTCTATGGTAGGGGTGTTGTCTCGCCTGGTATTTTCCACTGAATTCATATTCTTCACGTTAAATGGCGTGCCATGATCAGAGCATCTTCCCGACCCGATTCAGCCGGGTAATAATTACTGCGCATACCCACTTCATCAAAACCGGCCTTGCTGTAAAGGCTGATAGCCCCCTCATTGGAAGGTCTCACCTCCAGAAATACATTTTCAGCCCGGTGTTGGCGGGCGATGCTCAACAAATGGTCGAGCATTTCCCTGCCCATACCGATATTTTGAGATTCCGGATGCACACAGAGGTTCAATATGTGCGATTCACCTGCCGCTATCGACATCACTCCATGGGCCACCATGTCATCATCGCTCTCCATGATCCAGCAGCAATAACCCACTCGCAAACAATCCCGGAATACTGTTTCAGTCCAGGGAAATTGGTAAGCTGCCCGTTCGATCTCCAGGATAGCAGGTAAATCCTCTTCCACCATGGGTCGAAAAACAATCATCGACTGTTCAAGTACAGCACTCATCAACGGCGGCCCATAAATGGAGGCGAACAGACACAGGCAGAGCACATATTAAAGGCTTCTATTTTTTGTGTCTTTTGCACGAAGACGCGACGGAGTCTCTGATGAAGTATTGTCAGCGTCATGCCAACGAAGGCTGGTACCCGGTCAATAATGGTTCCGACTGGATGCCGGTATGTGCCGGAATGACGACTCAATGTGTTTTGAGACTTTATCACAGCTTCCCTGATCGTGTTCATAGCGTTAAATATAAGTGATTTACATGCAAACGTGAATTACATTTCCCGATATACCCGCATCGCCAACTGCAGATCCTGCCAGGATTTACGTTTCTCCTTCGGCGAACGCAACAGATAGGCAGGATGGTAGGTCACCACGACGGGAATGTCCGATCCCGGGTACCGGTAACGCTGACCGCGCATACGCCCTATGGCTGTCTCGACTTTCAGTAAATTCTGTGCCGCAATTCGCCCCACAGTCAGTATGATTTTGGGTTGAATCAAGTGTATTTGCTTTTTCAGGTAAGCCTCGCAAAACGCCACTTCTTCAGGGCGCGGATCACGATTATTCGGCGGACGGCACTTGAGGATATTGGCGATAAACACCTGCTGCCGTTCCAGCCCGATAGCCAGTAACATGGCATTTAATAATTGACCGGCCCGACCGACAAAGGGCTCACCCTGCCGATCCTCTTCCGCACCGGGCGCCTCACCTATCACCATCCAGTCGGCCTGCTGATCACCTGTACCAAACACTGTTTGCTTTCGTCCTCGATGTAAATCACATTGGGTACAGACAGACACCTGTTTACGCAGTGTCCGCCAAACTTCAACGTCCCGGGATGGTAACTGATCGCCGGTTGGGGCTTTGGCCAAAGGCGCCGCCTCGTCGGCAAGCGGCGGCGTATTTCGATCAAGCCAGACATCAACGCCGATCAATTGCAGGTACTGCCGCTGTAGTGAAGATGTCATCATCGTTACAGTCAGATTTGCGGATGGGCCCGCTGGGCCGGACTCGATACCCGGTTAACCGCATTGATATAGGCCTTTGCCGATGCGCTGATAATATCAGTATCCGAACCTCGGCCGTTTACCACACGCCCGTCCCGGCTGACCCTGACCGTCACTTCACCCTGGGCATCCGTGCCACCGGTGATAGCGTTGACCGAATAAAGCTGCATCTCGCAACCACTGTCGATTACTGACTCGATGGCCCTGAAAACGGCATCGACCGGACCATCTCCCTGCGCCTGACCGGTTTCCTCCCTGCCCTCCACCAGCAGGGTGATCTCCGCACTGGGTATCGCACCTGTCTGGACTTGCACCTTCATACCGACAAACTTGACGCGTTCATTTTCAGCGTCAACCAGACTGTCCGATACCAATGATTGCAGGTCTTCATCAAAAATCTCGTGCTTTTTGTCAGCCAGCGTCTTAAAACGTGTAAAACTTTCGTTCAATTCCTGCTCGCTCTCAAACTCGTGGCCCAGTTCTTTCAACCGCGTACGAAAAGCATTGCGACCGGAATGCTTGCCCATGACCAGGCGATTGGCCTGCCAACCAACATCTTCGGCACGCATGATTTCATAGGTCTCTCTGCTCTTGATCACACCATCTTGATGAATGCCGGACTCATGGGCAAAGGCATTCGTGCCGACAATGGCCTTGTTCGGTTGTACCGGAAAACCGGTAATATTGGACACCAGTCGAGAATTATTCATAATCTGGCTGGTGTCGAGCGCTGTATCGCAGGGGAAAATATCCTGGCGGGTACGTACGGCCATGACAATCTCTTCCAGCGCGGCATTGCCGGCGCGTTCGCCCAGTCCATTAATGGTACATTCCACCTGCCGCGCGCCGGCCAGCACCGCTGCCAGTGAATTGGCAACAGCCAGACCCAGATCATTATGACAGTGCACCGAGAAAACGGCTTTGTCGGCGTTGGGTACGCGCCCAATAAGCTGTTCCATGGTTCG
>JAJRTU010000041.1 GCA_024278135.1 Gammaproteobacteria bacterium | reverse complement strand
GGTTTATTCACTTAATCCTTAATGACAGGTTAATTACTTTTATGACTGATATACGCATAATCAAGAAGTATCCAAACCGTCGGCTCTACGATACAGAAAGAAGTAAATATATCACCCTTGAGGATGTCAAAAAGCTGGTAATGGAAGGCACGGAATTTTGCGTCAAGGATGTCAAGAGCGATGAGGATCTGACCCGTAGTATTCTACTGCAAATTATCTCGGAGCAGGAACACAATGGTGAACCGCTTTTTTCCACACAATCGCTGACCCAACTGATACGCTTTTACGGCAAAGCCTATCAAAATGTGATTGCAGACTATCTGCAAAACAGTATTGAAATTTTCACCAATCAACAAAAGGAATTTCAGGAAAAACTGCAGAGCAACGTTACCACCAATCCTTTTAGTGCCATGAGCGATCTCACTGAACGAAATCTGAAGCTCTGGAAAGAAGTGCAGGACAATTTTTTCAGGGCTGCTGGCACATCGGGCAGCAGAAAGGACACAGAAAACTGACGTTTTATACATTGTCCTGTCCGGCAATCAACAAACGAATAATGGCGGAGAATATTTATGGCATCTCAGGATAAATCATTATCTTTGGCACTACCGGAAGGCCCGGAGGACTGGGAAAAGGTGCAAAGCCGGTTTTTTCAGAACTGGCACACTTCAATTGACACCGCCTTCGATTCAATATCACAATTATTCCATTTTACCAGCGATACCATGAACACTCTGAACAGGTATCAAAAAGATAATCTGAATCTCTATTTCGAAAGTACTACCCGGCCCATCGAGGCAAATGAAACGGATAACAAAGAGCAGGATCGAGTGAAGCCAGAGAAAAAAAACCTGACTGACGTCGCCATCATCACCGGCGGCATCGGCGGCATCGGCACTGCCATTTGTCAACGCCTGTCTCGGGACAACATTAAAATTGTGGCCACCTATATCGGGGCCGAAAAAGAGCATGCGATGGAATGGCAGCAGGCGCGCAGGAAAGAAGGCATGGAAGTCGATTTGTTCGAATGCGATGTCAGTGACTTCAATGCCTGCAAAAAAACAGCCCGCGCCATCGAAAAATTACACGGCCGAGTCGATGTACTGGTAAATTGTGCCGGTATTACACGCGATGCCATGTTAAAAAAACTGGATGAGGAAAACTGGCATGCCGTCATGGACACAAACCTGGATAGCGTTTTTAACATGACCCGGCCCTTTATCGATGGCATGATTAAACGGGGTTACGGCAGAATTATCAATATTTCCTCAGTCAATGGCCAGAAAGGCCAGTTTGGTCAGACCAACTATTCCTCAGCCAAAGCCGGTATGATTGGTTTTACCCGGGCGCTGGCCGTGGAGCTGGCTGGCTTTGGCATTACCGTCAATTGCGTCTGTCCCGGTTACGTTGCCACCAGTTTGGTTGACGCCATACCGGATCACATCAAACAGGCCATCATTTCACAGATACCCGCCGGCCGCCTGGCCCAACCTGCCGAGGTGGCAGATGCCATTGGTTTTCTTGCATCCAGAGAAAGTGCTTATATTACCGGCACTGAACTGGCCGTGAACGGCGGACTCTGGACCGGTTAGTACAATCACCCGCGTTGTACACCAGGGACCCCGTCCTGGGTCGGGTCTCAGACGCTACGGTCAGAAATAGAGAGATCAATCAGACTTTCGTCCTCTGTCTCATGGGCATGTTTCGCTGCATCGTTTCGCGCCGATGAGACTCTGTCAAGATAGTCACTGCTGATATCGCCGGTAACATAGTCACCGGTGAAACAGGAAGTATCAAACTGCGTGATATTCGGGTTTCCGGCCCTGGCCGCTTCGATCAAATCATCCAGGTCCTGGTAAATCAATCGGTCTGCGCCTATCGCCTGGGCAATCTCCTCTTCGCTCCTGCCGTGCGCTATCAACTCCTCCACTGTGGGCATATCGATGCCATAAACATTGGGAAAGCGCACCGGTGGGGCGGCGGAAGCAAAATAAACCTTGTTTGCCCCTGACTCCCTTGCCATTTGTACAATCTCACCCGATGTCGTACCGCGAACGATGGAATCATCCACCAGCAATACATTTTTGTCCTTTAACTCAAGCTCAATGGCATTGAGTTTCTGCCTGACAGATTTCTTTCGTACATTCTGACCGGGCATGATAAATGTGCGCGGGATATAACGGTTCTTGATAAAACCTTCTCTATACTTGATGCCCAATTCGTAAGCCAGCGGCAACGCGGAAGTACGACCCGTATCCGGGATGGGGATAACGACATCAATATCATGTTCAGGCCAGGTTCTTTGTATCTTCTTCGCCAGACTTTCCCCCATCCGTAACCGTGCCTTATAGACGGAAATATCATCAATGATCGAGTCCGGCCTGGCCAGGTACACCTGCTCAAAAATACAGGGGGCATAAACAGGCTTATCAGCGCACTGTTGTGTATGCAGTTCCCCCTCTGCAGAGATAAAAACCGCCTCACCCGGCTCAATATCCCGAATCACATCAAAACCCAATGCATTGATCGCGACGCTTTCGGAGGCAATCATGTATTCCCTGCCCCGATCAGTCAGCTTCTCGCCAAAGATAACGGGTCTGATGCCAAAGGGATCACGAAACCCGAGAATACCCACGCCCGTTATCATCGCTACTGCGGCATAACCGCCTCGACAGCGCTTGTGCAAACCGGCAACAGCTCGAAATATATCTGCTACAGATAAGGCTTCGCGTGACTTGCCGACACCCTGTAATTCATGTGCAAGGATATTCAATAATATCTCTGAATCCGACCCCGTATTCAAATGCCGCAGATCTGCACTCATCAGATCATGGGCCAGTTCTTCACCATTGGTCAAATTGCCGTTGTGCGCAAGTGTGATACCGTAGGGAGAGTTGACATAAAAAGGCTGGGCTTCAGCCGAAGATGAACAACCTGCGGTGGGATACCTGACATGTCCAATACCCATGCGCCCTTTCAAATTCAGCATATGTCGTGTATGAAACACGTCACGCACCATGCCATTGTTCTTGCGCAGGTAAAGTCGACGCCCATCGCAGGTCACCATGCCCGCAGCATCCTGTCCACGATGTTGCTGCATCGTCAAACTGTCATAGATGGCCTGATTGACATTGCTTTTGGCAACGATGCCGGTAATACCGCACATTAGATTAGCTCCACCTGTTCCGCTTCTTCGCCTGTTTCGAAGCTGTGATAATTGGCAAATTCTTCCGGTAAATACTGATGTCCCCAAATGGCAATTAACTGGAAGGGCTCGATAATAACAGAGTCACGCCACCATTGTTCCTTTGGCATCGCGGTAAAACCAGCCATAAAAACAATAACGGCGACGATAAAACCACCCAGGCCAAAACCGAAAAACAGTCCCAACAATCGATCAGCGCCGGTCAACCCGGTTCGACCCAACAGTTTCATAATCAGAAAACCGATACCGGTCAATATCATCAAACTGACGATGAAAACAGCGACAAAGGCCAGTATTTTTTGCAGCAATACCGCTGTCGTCAAGCTTGCCAGCATGGGGGCGAAATAGGCCCCGAACTTGATGGCAATCACCGATGCCAGTGTCCAGGCCACCATGGAAAAGACAATGTTTAAAAAACCATATAAAACACCGACAAGGGCCGGCAGGGCCAGAAGCACGATGATGCCTATATCAACGGCCTGCATTTACTCTATCCTTTACCTTTGTCATGAAACCGGTCAGGGATAACGAATAACAATGCCATCGATCTGCATCTTCTTCTTCAGTTTCTGCTGCAGCGACTGGGCATCAGAGCGTAATAATTCCGGTCCGACACGTACACGGTAGGCCATACCCGACTGCCTCTTCAGTGGTTCTACAAAGGCCGGATACCCGGCTTTTCTGAGTTTTTCATTCAGCCCTTTGGCATTTTCTTCGCTGCTGAAACTGCCTAATTGCACCACCCAGGCGGTTGCTCCCATTTGATTAATAACTGCTGCCGGTTTTTGCGGCTGAACAGGAAGCGGATCAGCTTTCTTTACCTCGACAGCTTGTACCGGCCCAACAGGTTTTGCCGGCTCCTGCCGTACTTCCGGTATTTTATCCGCTTCCGCCTGCACTGTCGGCTCGGCAGGCAACGGTGTCAGGTCTGATTCTTTCAATGGCACAATACGAGAATTGAATCCTTCCTCCGGTCTGGCCGGGATGTTTGTTTCAGTAATGGTGACATGGGTTTGCGAGGAATCATCCAGTATCATCGGAATGAAAATTACCGCCAGCATCACCAGCACGGCTGCACCTATCAATCGTTCTTTCAGTCGTCGTTCCATGATAATCAGTGCCCGGATTCCAACCAGAGAATGCCGTCACGCACTGTCAGAAAGGAACCGGTGATGAGTATCCTGTCACCGGCCTGCACATGCCGACTTGCGCAGGCAAGCGCCTTGCCAAGGTCTTCGAACTCTTTCACTTCCTGCGGGCCCGCCACCTTGATTAACTTTTCTGTCAACAAGGCGGCCCTGGCTGCTCTCTCACTTTCCAGGTCAACAACATACCAGCTGTCGACTATTACACTCAATTCTCTGAAGAATGATTCGTGGTTCTTGTCTTTCAACATGCCGACGACACAGTGAGTCAAACCCGTTACCGGTAACTTCCTGAGATTGCTGACTAACAATTGCGCCGCCTGCCGATTATGGGCGACGTCGAGAACATAAGGAACCTCTCCCGGCACCACCTGGAAACGCCCGTTCAAACGAAACTCACTCATGGTGACAGTCACGGCATCGTAACTGACGGGAAACCGGTCCGCCATAATCTCCAGCAACATCAGCACGCCTGCAGCATTCTGAATTTGACAATCATTATTAACACTGGGTTTAGCCAAAGCATGGTATTTTGTCGAGCCGGACTGCCAGCTCCAGGCCTCCCCATTGATTTCATAACTGTAATCCACGTTCATCAACTCCAGCTTGACGCCGATATCTTTGGCGTAATCCGTAATGCTGACGGGCGGCTCAGGATCAGAACATACAGCCGGTTTGTTTGTTCGAAAAATACCGGCCTTTTCTCTGCCGATGCTGTCTCTGTCGCTGCCAAGCCAGTTTTCATGGTCAATATCAATGCTGGTGACCAGGGCGGCATCCGCATCAAGAATATTGACCGCATCCAGTCGCCCGCCCAATCCAACTTCCATGATGGCGATCTGCACGCCAATCTGCTGGAATATTTCCAGAGCTGCCAGTGTGCCAAACTCAAAATAGGTCAATGAAATCTCACCTCGCGCCTGATCAATACGATCAAAGGCACGGCACAGCATCATATCACTCACTTCACAACCATCGACACAGATGCGTTCGTTATAGCGAAGTAAATGCGGGGAAGTATATTTACCCGTGCTGTAGCCGGAGCGACGCAGGATCATATCAAGCATCGTAACGCTGGAACCCTTGCCGTTTGTTCCGGCTATACTGAGCACGACAAAACCGGGATCCAGCAGACCCATCCTTTCCGCCACACGTCGACAACGATCCAGGCCCAGTTCTATAGCAGTAAAATGCAATCCTTCCTGCCAGGACAACCATTCCTGCAATGTACTGAAGCGAGGAGAGCGGGTCTGTTCAACATCGTTGTCAAGTAATGTTGTATTGACAATTCCCATAAGTATAATTTCCGCCCGATTGAAATTGCCGAGTCAGGATCGAACGACCAGTGACTGGTGTGTCAGCAAGGCCAACAGCGATGCAATTTCATCCCGTATACCCCGCCGATCAACAATCATATCGATGTCACCATGTTCGAGCAGAAATTCGCTGCGTTGAAATCCTTCAGGCAGGGTCTCACGAACTGTCTGTTCGATGACCCTGGGACCGGCAAAACCGATCAGGGCATTCGGCTCAGCGATGATTATATCCCCCAAAGTGGCCAGACTGGCGGAAACACCTCCGGTCGTCGGGTCAGTCAGCACTGAAATGTAGGGCAGGCCCTTACGCTTGAGAACAGCCAGAGCGGCGCTGGTTTTTGCCATTTGCATCAGGGAAATAATGGCTTCCTGCATCCTCGCTCCACCACTGGCGGTAAAACATACCAGGGGACTGCCCTGTTCTATGGCGGTATCGACAGCAAGGGAAAATCGCTCACCCACCACCGACCCCATGGAGCCTCCCATGAAACTGAACTCAAAAGCACAGGCCACGACAGGCAACGATTTGACGCTGCCCCGCATGGCAATCAGTGCATCTGTCTCCCCCGTCTTTTTCTGTGCCTGACTCAGTCTATCCTTGTACTTTTTACTGTCACGAAACTTAAACTTGTCAACCGGCATTATCTCAGAGCCGAATTCCTCCCTTGATTCAGGATCGAGAAATTGATCGAGACGATCACGAGCATGTATTCTCATGTGATGAGAACACTTGGGACAGACTTCAAGATTGCGCGCCAGCTCTGCCCGATAAAGTACGGCGCTGCAGATTGGACATTTTGTCCACACTCCCTCCGGTACCGAACGACGCGTGGCCGCGTTGGTCTTGATACGGGAAGGCAAGAGTTTCTTAAACCAGCTCATTCTGTCTTTTCAATGTTACTTTATTGACTGTTAGTTTACCGTAGAGCCTTTCACTTCGATACTCCCGCAAGGTGATATTAAAGGTATCCCGTGATCCATCTCGATTCTCATTGCCCTGAGCAGCGCTGTGATCACGCCGCCTATATTCTCAGGCTTATCATGCAATCTTGCAATCTGCTCCACCAGCACGCTGCCGACAATAACGGCATCACTGACACCGGCAATACTGGCGGCGGTTGGCGGATCCTTGATACCAAAGCCCACTGCGACAGGTAATTCGGTCTTTTGCCTGATCAGGGCCAGCTTGCCTGCCACGGCATCGATATCTATCAGTTTGCTGCCTGTCACGCCCTTCAACGAGACATAATACAGATATCCGGAAGCGGCCTCGCAGATGGTCTCAATACGTAAATCGCTCGTGTTCGGCGCAATCAGAAAGATTAAATCGATATTTCCGCGTATCAATATCGACCTGATGTCCAGGGCCTCCTCAGGTGGCAGATCCACCAGCAGAACGCCGTCCACACCGGCCGCGCCGGCCAACCTGGCGAATTCGTGACAGCCCATGGCTTCCAGAGGGTTCAGGTAGCCCATTAAAACGACCGGAGTCTTATCATTATCCCGCCTGAACTCTGCCACCATGGCGATAACAGCAGAGAGACTCGTACCCTGCGCCAAAGCGCGCTCACTGGCGAGCTGAATGACCGGACCATCGGCCATCGGATCAGAAAAAGGTACACCCAGCTCTATAATATCGGCACCACCTTCGACCAGGGCATGCATAATGGACACTGTCTCCGATGGCTGAGGATCGCCCGCTGTGATAAAGGGGATAAGCGCCGTACGGCCACTGCTCTTGAGAACGTTAAAACAGGTACTTATACGGCTCACTGGATTTCTGCTTATCCGGGTTTGACTGGAACGGCTGGGTAGACTGAATGGCCGGGGCGCTCATGCACTGAAATATCCGTATCTCAACAAGTATCACCGGTATCGGAATTCGCCATAGCTATCTTTATTTCCAGAAGCTCAATAGCCATATCCGGCATTTCCCTGTGGTTTTTGGACTCACTGGACAGCAGCCAGTGATCCACCTCTTCCGGCTTTACCTTGAGTAACTCGGCAACATCACGCCTTTCCAGTTTATTCTCACTGATTATGCTCATCAGTCGATCACGATTATTCACTTTGATGACCTCCCCATTACAGTTTAATGCCTTCGATAGCGGCAACGGTATGAATATCCTTGTCACCACGTCCGGATAAATTGACAATAATTATATCGTCTTTCTCCATGTCGGCCGCCAGATGGCCGGCAAAGGCCAGGGCATGGCTCGACTCCAGCGCAGGCAAAATACCTTCAACACGGCTGAGATCATGAAATGCCTGCAGGGCCTGTTCATCATTGACGACAACATATTCTACCCGTTGCGAATCTTTTAGCCAGGCATGTTCCGGTCCCACACCGGGGTAATCCAGACCGGCGGAAATAGAGTGCGTTTCAAGAATCTGACCGTGGTCATCCGCCATTAAATAGCTGCGACTGCCGTGCAGAACACCCGGTCGCCCCGCCTGCAATGGTGCCGCATGTTGTCCGGTTTCAACACCTCTGCCACCGGCCTCCACCCCGTAAATGGCGACATCAACATCATTCAGAAAAGGATGAAACAGGCCGATTGCATTTGACCCGCCACCCACACAGGCCACCAGCGCATCCGGCAATCGTCCGAGTTGTTGCAAACACTGCGCACGTGCTTCGCGGCCGATCACGATCTGTAAGTCACGTACCAGAGCCGGATAAGGATGTGGCCCGGCAACACTGCCGATAATATAAAAAGTGTCATCAACATGGCCCACCCAGTCACGCATGGCTTCATTCATGGCATCTTTGAGTGTTCTGGAACCTGCTTCTACAGCCACGACCTGCGCCCCCAGCAACTTCATTCGGAAAACATTGACAGCCTGTCTTTGAATATCCTCGGCACCCATATACACCACGCATTCCAGCCCCAGCCTGGCGGCGACTGTCGCCGTGGCGACACCGTGTTGCCCCGCTCCAGTCTCGGCAATAATGCGACTCTTGCGCATGCGTTTGGCCAACAGGGCCTGGCCAACCGTATTATTGATTTTATGTGCGCCGGTATGATTCAAATCCTCCCGTTTAAGGTAAATCCGGGCACCGCCATATTGTTGACTCAAACGCCGGGCCTGATACAGCGGTGAAGGCCTGCCAACATAGTGTTCCAGTTCATATTCCAGTTCTGCAATGAATTCCGGATCCGCCAGGTATCGTTCACAGGCTTCGGTCAACTCCTGTAATGGCGCCATCAGGGTTTCAGAAACAAAACGCCCGCCGTATATGCCAAAATGACCTTCGGCATCAGGCAGGCCCGAGCCTGTTTTCTCTACGTGCTCCGGCTCGTTAATCCTGACTTTGTGCATTATCCACCTCGCGAATAAAGGCTTTCATTTTCTCAGGGCTTTTTATACCCCTGCCCTGCTCGACACCGCCGCTCACATCCACGGCGTAAGGTCTGACTTTCTCAATTGCCCCGGCAACATTGGCCGGAGACAATCCACCCGCCAGAATGACCGGCATAGCCATCTCTGCCGGCAAGCGATCCCAGTCGAATACCTGACCCGTGCCGCCGGCTACACCCTCAACATAAGTATCGAGTAATATCGCACTGGCGTCGTGATATTTTTTCATTACCCGGTTTAGATCAACGGAAGCATGCATTTTCACTGCCTTGATATAGGGCCTTGCATAACAACGACATTCCTCCGCTGACTCATCACCATGGAACTGGAGTATATCAAGGGGCAATTCTGCCAGTATTTGCCGTATAGCACTTTCTTCTGCATCAACAAACAAGCCGACTTTAGTCAGGAAAGGGGGTAAACAGCGCAGGATTTGTTTGGCTGAAACGACACTGACAGCCCTGGAACTGGGCGAATAGAATACCAGACCAATAGCATCGGCCCCTGAAGCCGCTGCCGCCATTGCGTCCTCACGCCGTGTAATACCGCATATTTTAGTACGAACTCGTGTCATTTGATAATCCCACCCTGTTTTCTCAGGATACCCACCGCTTTTTATCATGTTTCAAGCGGGTAAATGAAAATTCGACAGTGCGTTACCGGGAATTTCGAATCGCTCAGCATACTCGATATTGACCAGATATAATCCGTTCGGTGGTGCTGTGACACCCGCAGCCGCCCGGTTTTTCGCTTCCAGTACCTGCCGGGCCCATTCTACTTTTTCTTTGCCACATCCTATCGCTATCAATACACCGGCAATATTCCTTACCATGTGATAGAGAAAGGCATTTGCACGAATATTGATAATGACACAATCTCCACGTCGCTCAATATTCAGCTGATGGATTTCCCTCATCGGACTGCTCGACTGGCATGCCTGTGCCCGGTAAGAGGTGAAATCATGCAGGCCCTGCAGATAGCGGGCAGCCGCCGACATCAGTGAAATATCCAGAGGACGATATTCCCAGGTCAACAAGGGGTGGTAAAGTCCAGCCCGGGCGGGCCGATTTAATATCAGATAGCTGTAAGTACGGGCAATAGCTGAAAACCTGGCGTGAAAATCATCGGCTACCGGCTTCACCCAGATTAAACTGACATCTGATGCCAGGTTTGCGTTGGCGCCGAACAACCAGGAATGCATCTTACGCCTGACATCCGTTTCAAAATGAATGATCTGGTAACGCGCGTGAACACCGGCGTCTGTCCTGCCGGCACAAAACACTTTTATCGGCTGATTGGCCACCCGGGACAGGGCTTCTTCAACACATTGCTGTACGCTACGATCACTTTTCAGTCGTTGCCATCCACAAAAATGAGTACCGCAATATTCAACAGCTGCGACAATCTTCATAGTTCCGAACTTTGCCCCAGGCGACGGGATAAATTCAAGGGACGGAATTAATCTACAACGCAGGGCTGCAGTCGACTAATCGAGTTGTTTAATCAGATCCTGTGCCGTTTGTTTTTGCGCGTCGTTACCATCGGCCAGCACCTCATCGAGGATGCCCCTGGCACTGTCTTTGTCCCCAAGCTCCACGTAGGCTTTGGCCAAATCAAGCTTCGTCGCTATCTCGTCTTCAGCTGTTTGTTCATCAGCAACACCCGCCCGAGGAACAAACACAGTATGATCGTCATCATCGTCATCATCATCGTCATCGTCATCGATTTCGATGCCCATATTATCCAGATCCAGTTTGGGCATCTCTACCGTGCCATCCATATCGATTTCAGGCACATCTGCACTATCGTCCTGTATTTCCAAATCGAAATCCATCTCCAGATCGGCATCCAGCGATTCCGCTTCATTGTCCCCACTATCATCATCCAGGGTCAGGTCAATTTCCAGATCATCTCCGGCACCTGCAACATCCGTATCCAGGGTCAGGTCGATTTCCAGATCATCTCCGGCACCTGCAACATCCGTATCCAGAGTCAGGTCATCGCCTTCCTGAGCATCCCCGATATCCGATTCGTCAATACTGAGATCGATTTCCAGGCCTTCATCCGGGCTGTCTTCCAGCAAATCATCAATACTGATTTCATTGCTGTCCCCTGATACTTCATCAACGCTGTCCAGAGCCTCATCGCCGGCATTGATACTCAGATCCAGTTCAACACCACCATCGCCCCCGGCATCAGCGCTATCCAGCTCTATTCCCGGCTCGATGTCCATCGAGCCAATATCGAAATCCACAGCGTTATCGTCCACCGACTCTTCCATCTCAACGTCAGCTGCCACATCCGCCTCAATATCCAGACCACCGATATCCAGATCCACAACGCCTTCATCTGCCGACTCTTCCATCTCAACATCAGCTGCCACATCCGCCTCAATATCCAGACCGCCGATATCCAGATCCACAGCGCCATCATCTGCCGACTCTTCCATCTCAACGTCAGCTGCCACATCCGGCTCAATATCCAGACCGCCGATATCCAGATCCACAGCGCCATCATCTGCCGACTCTTCTATCGCAATGTCGGCATCACCTTCGTCCTCCGCACCCGCATCCAGGCCACCAATATCGAAATCAATCGCATTACCGTCATCACTGCTCGTCTGTTCTATCGCAATCCCCGCTTCATCTTCATCCGCCACCGCTTCTGTCTCTACACCCATCCCGCTGATATCGAAATCGATTACATTCTCATCATCGCCTGATCCCTCTATCGCAAGTTCACTCTCCTCTGCCGCATCCATACCGCCGATATCGAAATCGACAGCATTGTCGTCAACGCCTGATTCCTCCGCGGACACTTCAAGCAATTCTTCACCATCGGCCCCGGCACCCACGGCGGAGGTCACATCCAGCAGGTCTTCTTCCAGACCATCTGCATCGAGATTGGCGTTCGCCGTCACGTCCAGTAAATCTTCTCCACCACCATGAGAGATATCCAGGACGTCCTCCTCCTCGTTGGAGACTTCTTCACCACCCGCAGTAATATCCAGTAGTGGTTCATCATCGTCGACAGCCGGTTCTTCCGCCTCTATTGCTTCTTCGGTTTCCAGACCCACCGCCGCCGTCACATCCAGCAGATCCTCATCCGAGGATGAAGCATCTATGCCTACCGCCGCCGTCACATCCAATATGCTCTCGTCATCCCCTCCCGCTGTTATATCCAGCACATCCTCTTCTTCTCCAGCTCCGGTTTCTGCTGCAATATCCTCACCCAGATCAAAGTCAACACCACCATCAGAACCTTCCGCACCGGATTCTTCTGCGGTGATGTCCATGATGCCGCCAACAGGCTCTACTGTTGATGCAGCGCTCGTATCATCTTCTCCTTCTTCAAACAAGGCCCGGTTCGGTGATATTTCCTGCCACATTGCCTGTGCCATTTCCCAATGTGGACCTTCCCCGTTAACCTTGTCATGCAAGACCCGCGCTGCCGCTTCATAACTCTTCTTATCGTTGGCGGCGTAAAATACTTCCAGTAATTTGACATGAAAGTCCAGGTTGTCCGGGCTGCCGGCAATGGCCTCACGAACAAATTCTTCCGCCTGATCAAAGTGCTCGTAGGCAAGAAATACATTCACCTCAGCCAGCGGATCTTCTTCCGGTTCTTCCGGTGCAGGTGCAGGTGCAGGTGCCGCTTCCTGCTGCGGTTCGGGTGGTGCAACAAACTCCGTCTTCTCTCCTTCCAGATCCTCATCCTCTGAGGGAATCACCGTTTCATCCTCGGATGCATCTACATCCATGTCTGTGTCTTCCTCGGCATCCGGCGTGGCCGCCTCGACTTCGGATTCCTCAAAATCAGGAAATTCCGTACTTGTCACCGGTGCCATCTCACTGACGGCATTTTGCTTTCGTCGGGAGATAAACAGCAATATTATGATCACGATAATGAGTCCACCGAGGGCACCCGCCATGACGATCAAGTTCCCCATAACGAAACTGAATATCTGATCCACTATGCCCTGGGGGGCCGGCGTGTCGGCAGGCACGGGTGCTGCCGCCTCTTCTACAGCAGTCTCTTCCTGCGGCTCACCTGCCACTTCCTCATCAAGGGCCTCTTCGGCAACAGGCTCTGTTGCCTCTACATCTTCCTCAACAACGACCTCCTCTTCCACATCAGCAGTCATCCCGCCTGCTTCGTCTGCCGGTGCTTCCGACATGGCCTCTTCCGTGTCGGCCATCACTTCCATTTCCCCGGTCTCATCAACAACGGTACCACCCGCCGCCATTTGCTGCTGCAGCGTGGCCAGCTCATCGTCCTTTAGAGCGATCAGACGCTTTAAATCTTCAATAATCGTTTCAGCTTCCCGCATACGATCTTTCAGATCGGCGTTTTCCTGAGAAACGGCTTCTATCTGCTCATTCGCCAGAGCCAGATTGACATCGCTGTCATTACCGCTCGTTCCGCCGCTCTGACCGATCCCGGCACCATCAGATGAAGCCGCTACCAGTCTCAATTCCGACTCATCATCTCCTATCATCGTGGCTGACTCATCACCGACATCGGCTGCACTGCTGTCCTCGACAGTACTCATGCTTGTTGCCCGATCCGACACGGTCTCCGCCATCATGCCGCGCAGTTCCTGCCAATTGGCATTTTGTGACCTGACCTCGGCAATAGCCTCCTGCGAAGACAGGGCATCAATGTCACCTGCCTCCGGTATCGCCAGTATCTGGCCGCGTTTCAGTCCATTAATATTGTTATTCAGGAAGGCCTCAGGATTAGCACGCAACAAGGCCATCATCATTTTTTGCACGCTGACAGAACTGTCCGGCCGGACCCGCGTTGCAATAGACCAGAGCGTGTCTGAACCATCGGTGGGGCCATACTCATTGTCACTGTAACTGATATCAGGCACGGCAGATGCCACCGACGCGACTTCCGTCTCATCCATCACATCACTGTCAGGGGATGAGGGGGGAGACGAGGTATAGCTTTCACTCGCCGTTGAGCGCTTTGCGTGGGGATCGTAAAGGGGTGGATCCAGCAACACTGTGTATTCCCTGTACAAACGACCAGTGGACCAGGCCGCTTCCAGCAGGAAATTCAGAAAGGGTTCCCGGATAGCATCACGGCTGCTTATCTGGATGTAATCAGGTCCATTTTCGTTTTCCTTCACTGCAAACTTCAATTTGCCCAGCACGAAAGGCCGGTCAATTTTGGCCCGGCGAAAGGCCGTGCTGTCGGCCAGACCCACATTCAGGCTTTCCAGCTCGTATGCGCTGGCTGATATTAATTCAATGCGTGCATCGAAAGGCTGGTTTAATGCGGAATTCAATTGCAGCTTGCCTAGGCCAAGTGCATTAGCAAACCCCGGTAGTGCGATAAACGCCAGTACCAATAAGAGTTTCCGTTTCATTCGTTTTATGTATCCCCTGATAAAGCTACTGTGGGTCAATGATTAATGCATAATCGCGTACTAAATGGCCTGCAAACCAGCTTAACTCCACTACAAAGTTCAAGATGGGCTCCCTGACAACATCTCTACTGCTTATTTTGAGATAGAAATTTGACCCTTCTGTAACTACCTCATGACGCAAAACCGTTGGCCTGCCACCCGCCACTGTATCAGTAATTTCGTTGACACTGATACGCAGATTCTCCAGATCTCCCGCCGGCACTTCCAACAATTCAATCCGCGCCGACAATCGTTGGTTTAAACGAGACTCCAATTCAACACCTGACAGAGCCAGCGCGACAACAAGAGGTGAATGTGGCAAAAACGCGACAAATGCCAATGCAATCAGTAGCTTCACTCTTATTCCCATGCTTGCTGTATTTGGAGTCAATATCCCTGACAAAACAATCGATTATTTATCATAGTTCATGGCGAAGCAGGTGCAAATAAGTGCATTTCTGTGATACCCCACACAAAAGCAATGCTATGAGTTTTTGTGTATTCTCCCGGCATTGGCCCCAAAACCTGCGAATGTTCTTTACAATAACCCCTTAACTATAGCTTACAAGTAGTGTTTTACCAAAATTTCAGCTATTTGAACACTATTTAATGCCGCCCCTTTTCTGACATTATCTGACACTACCCACATGTTAATCCCCTTTTCATGGGAGATGTCTTCACGGATCCGACCGATGTACACGAAATCTTCCCCTGCGGCCTCAGTGACGGCTGTCGGATACGCACCATCTTCATGCTCATCCAGGACCACGACCGATAGCATCCCGTCATAAAGCTCTGAGACGGTGGCAGCACTGATTTTCTCACGCGTTTCTATATGGACAGCCTCAGAATGGCCATAAAAGACCGGTATTCGCACGCAGGTCGGGTTTACCATTATGCTGTCATCTTCCATAATCTTCCTGGTTTCCCAGACCATCTTCATTTCCTCCCGGGTGTAACCATTATCCTGAAACACGTCGATTTGCGGCAAGGCATTAAAAGCGATCTGCTTCGGGTAGACCGAGGTGGAAACCGGTCTCATGTTGAGCAGGTCTGTGGTCTGCTGCTGCAGTTCATCAATAGCTTCCTTGCCGGTGCCGGAAACGGCCTGATAGGTGCAAACGTTGATACGGGCAATCCCCACCGCATCATGAATCGGCTTCAACGCAACCAGCATCTGGATGGTGGAACAATTGGGATTGGCAATGATGCCGCGATTTTTATATTGGGCCACCGCATGCGAGTTAACCTCCGGCACCACCAATGGGATATCATCTTCATAGCGGAAACGCGAAGTATTGTCGATTACAACACAACCCGCCGCCGCCGCCAGCGGCGCATAGACATCGGAGACAGAAGCGCCGGGTGAAAACAGGCCGATATCCACGCCCTGGAAATCAAACTCTTCAAGATCCTGAACCTCGATTTCTTCGCCACGAAATACAACTGACTTGCCGGCCGAACGGCTGCTGGCAAGCGCATGCAGATCACCCACTGGAAACCCGCGCTGCGCCAAAATAGATAACATGACCTCACCCACTGCACCGGTGGCGCCCACTACCGCAACGTTCATCTGCCTGCTCATAAAACTTACTCTAGCTATGTTTATCCTGCAAAATTTAAAGGGCGCAAAGAATAGCATAAGTCAGCCATCAAACATCATCACGACACTGATTTTTTCAGCTATTTCCCGAATTTGAATAATGACGCCGGACCCGCATATCCCCTATACTACGCAGCCCTCGAGAACGTATGAGTGTAAATGAATCACGCTATAGAAAAACTCCAGCCCTATCCCTTCGAAAAACTGGCGCAGCTTAAATCCGGCCTCAGTACGCCTGCTGACAAAATAGAGATAAATCTGTCTTTGGGAGAACCCAAACACCCGACACCTGCCTTCATTCTGGATGCCCTCCGGGATCACCTGAGCCTGGCGGCACATTACCCGAAGACGAAGGGAAGTGATGAGCTGCGTGCCGCTGTTGCCACCTGGTTGACAAAGCGTTTCTCGCTGCCGGTCACCAGCATTCGTGCCGACAGGCATATTCTCCCGGTTAATGGGACCCGCGAGGCCCTGTTTGCTTTCTGCCAGTATATTATCGACAGGCGACTGGAAAAGCCCCTGGTCGTGACCTGCAACCCGTTTTACCAGATTTATGAAGGCGCAGCCCTGCTGGCCGGTGCCGAACCCTGGTATGTCAGCTGTGGGGCGGAAAATAATTTTCAGGCGGATTATGAAGCGGTTCCACGATCTGTCTGGCAACGCTGTCAGTTGCTCTACCTCTGTTCACCCAATAACCCGACCGGTAGTGTTGTCGGCCTGGATACGTTTAAACTGCTACTGGAACTGGCAGACAGATATGATTTTGTCATCGCTGCGGATGAATGCTATTCAGAAATATATCTGGATGAGGACCGTGCCCCCCTGGGTTTGCTGGAGGCGGCGGCCCGGCTGGGGCGTACTGACTATGAACGCTGTATGGTTTTTCACAGCCTGTCCAAACGCTCCAACGTTCCCGGCATGCGTTCCGGTTTTGTGGCAGGCGATGCCGACCTGATAGCGGGCTTCCTGACCTACCGCACCTACCATGGCTGTGCCATGCCCCTCTATACCCAGCAGGCCAGTATAGCGGCCTGGCAGGATGAAGAGCATGTTCGGGAAAACCGGCGCCTGTACCGGGAAAAGATAAACCGGGTTGTCGATATCCTGCAACCCCTTATGAATGTGCAGCTCCCCTTCGCCACGTTTTATCTTTGGCCCGAAACACCGCAGGCCGATGCTGATTTTGCCCGTGGTCTTTATCAGCAACAACGTGTTACGGTACTGCCCGGCAGCTACCTGTCACGACAGGTGAACGGCAACAACCCCGGAGCGGGCAGAATACGCCTCGCGCTGGTCGCGCCAATGGCGGAATGCGAGCAGGCCGCTTTTCGCATACGTCACTACATCAATTCACTATAAAGAAGCAGGTAAAACCTTATGAACAATCTGGAACCTTTTATCAACGAACAATTTGAACTGCGCGGCGAATTGAACGCCGGTAATGCCAGCCAGGATCTGAAAGACGCTGTCAATGAAGTGATCGCCGGTCTGGATAACGGCCATTATCGTGTCGCTGAAAAGAAAGACGGTGAATGGCTTGTGAATCAGTGGGTGAAAAAGGCCGTGCTGCTTTATTTCACACTGAACAATAACCGCGTTATTCAGGGTGGCTATACCAATTATTATGACAAGGTCCCGATCAAATTTGATGGCTACGCCAAAAGCAATTTTGTCGATGTCGGCGCCCGCATTGTACCACCGGCAGCCGCCCGATATGGCACATTCATCGGTGCCAATGTCGTGTTGATGCCCAGCTATATCAATATCGGTGCTTACGTTGACAGCGGAACCATGGTCGACACCTGGGCCACTGTCGGCTCCTGCGCCCAAATCGGCAAAAACGTTCACCTTTCAGGTGGCGTAGGTATTGGTGGTGTGCTGGAGCCCTTGCAGGCCAACCCTACCATCATCGAAGACAACTGTTTTATCGGCGCCCGCTCGGAAGTGGTCGAAGGCGTCGTCGTCGGTGAGGGCTCGGTGATCTCCATGGGCGTCTACATCGGCCAGAGCACAAAGATATTCAATCGCGAAACCAGCGAGATAAGTTACGGCTACATTCCCCCCGGCTCCGTGGTGGTATCCGGCAACCTGCCCTCGAAAGACGGCAGTTACAGCCTTTACTGTGCCGTGATCGTCAAACAGGTTGATGAGAAAACCCGCAGTAAAGTCGGTATCAATGAACTGTTGCGGGATATTTAATGGTGGCAGTTACGCTGTACGGTATCAAAAACTGCGATACCATTAAGAAAGCGAAACTATGGCTGGAACTCAATAATATTGACTATCAGTTTCACGATTTCCGCGTCGATGGCATAAGCAAGTCTTTAGTCACAACCTGGACCAAACAGCTCGAATGGGAAACGTTGTTAAATACCAGAAGCACGACCTGGCGCAAGCTGCCGGATGCTCAAAAAGACAACATAAATAAAAGCCGGGCGATTGCCTTAATGCTGGAACAACCGGCCATGATTAAACGCCCGGTGCTGACTGTGAAAAATAGGGTGTATGTAGGTTTCAAGGACGATACTTATAAAGAAATATTTTCCTGATTCGAGTTCCGGGGACAGTTTACTTAATTAGTCGAATTCAGGAGATAGTTAAGTAAACTGTCCCCGGAATTAATTTTCCAGACTGTGCACCACCAGCCCACTTCTTAATTTCGGTTCAAACCAGGTCACTTTCGGCGGCATAACCAAGCCACTGTCGGCGATATCCATTAACTGCCGCATGGAAACGGGATACATGGCAAAGGCGGCTGCCATATCACCGCTGTCCACGCGTCGTTGCAGTTCTTCCAATCCACGTATGCCCCCGATAAACTCGATACGTTTATCGGTACGTAAATTATGAATATCCAGTATCGGTTCCAGTATTTGACTGGATAAAATGGTCACATCCAGCACCGCGATGGGATCATTGTCGTCATAAGTGTCCGGATGGGCCGTCAGCGCGTACCACTCGCCCTGCAGATACATACCCATATCATGCAACTTCTCCGGTTTAAAGGGTCGCCCGCCGATTTTTTCCACCTGAAAGGAAGCAGAAACGGCTTGCAGAAAAGTCGTCGCCTCCAACCCGTTCAGATCCTTTACCACACGGTTGTAGTCAATGATTTTCAGTTGATTGTCCGGGAAGTGTACCGCCAGGAAATAATTATATTCTTCAGCACCACTGTGATTCGGATTTTCGTTTTTCAGTTCATTGCCTACCAACGCGGCGGCGGCAGTACGATGATGCCCATCTGCGACATAGGTGGCAGGCATATTATCGAATACGGCAATAATTTTATTTATCGTGTTGTCGTCATTGACGCACCAGAATTTGTGCTCGACACCGTCATCCGCCATGAAAGCATACTCTGCTTCTGCTGTTTTTATTTGTGCAACAATGTTGTCCAACTGCGGCTCTGTTTTGTAGGCAAAAAACACGGGCTCCGCATTCAGCATGGATATGCGCACATGATTTTTACGATCAGCCTCTTTATCCGGTCGTGTCAATTCGTGTTTTTTGATCCCGCCGTTCAGGTAATCTTCAACAGCGGCACAGGCAACGATGCCCGACTGTGAGCGCCCGTTCATGATGAGTTCGTAAATATACAAACAGGCCTTTTCATCTTGAAAAAATATACCTTTATCCAGCATGGCCTGAAAGTTTAGCCTGCCCGCCTGATAGACTTCCTCTGCATAGGGATCGACATCGGCCGGCAGGCTTATCTCTGGTTTGACCACATTCAAAAACGAGTCGGGATTGCCAATGGCCTCTTTTCTGGCTTCATCACTGTTTAACACATCATAAGGTCGGGAGGCGACCAGGGCGACCTTCTCCCTGACGGGACGCAGTCCTTTAAATGCTCTTATTTCCATATCACAAAGTCACCTGTATAAGCTTGGTAATGGCTTCTATTTCCTCTATTTTTTGTATCTGCTCTTCGTCCAGCGGTTGCGACACTTCAATAACGGCAACTGCCTTATCGCCACCATTAACTATGCCCAGTTGCATACGTGCAATATTGATACGATGCCCTGCCAGTATGCTGCTGATGGCCGCCACCACACCGGGTTGATCCTTATGCCGGGTAATCAGCAAATGCCCGGCGAGTGCGGCCTCAATCTCGCAGTCATTTACGCGTACCAGCCGCGGGTGTCGATGATCAAACAAGGTCCCTTCAACCGTTGTAATATCGTCACCGTGGCTGGCTGCAAGCCTGATGGTAGCGTGGTAGTCCGGATGTTCCTTGCAGGTGGTCTCCGACACGATGATTCCCCGTTGATTGGCAATATGCCCGGCATTGACCCTGTTCACCGGCGCCGACATCTGGGCACTGAGAAAACCGACCAGTCCTTCGGTGCTCACTGTGTGCACATCTCTTTCTGCCGCATCACCACACAGGGAGATTTCGAGCTTCTTTACCGGCCCCTGGATCATCGGGCCGATCAAATTGCCAAGTCGTTGCGCCAATATCATGTAGGGTCTTATCTTGATCAGTTCGGCAGTC
>JAJRTU010000040.1 GCA_024278135.1 Gammaproteobacteria bacterium | reverse complement strand
GAGAACAAGGACAAGGCCGCCCGGCATATCGACCAGGGACTCAAGCTGATTCAGATCATCGAGAACGCCCTGCCCAGGCACAAGGTCACGACGGATATCAAATCGGGAGACGTCGTTTATCACTACGAAGAAGATGTCGCACAGCGCTATGTGGCTATTTATGAAGAGCAGCACCTGGAGGACATCATTACGCCTGTGGTGCAGGCCAGAAAAGAAAACGGTGATTTGGAAAAACTGAAAAGCAAGAAAGCGACTGGTGATGAAGAAGGAAAACAGGCAATGACGACAATCGCTCCGTTGGAGGACTTGTCCATGTATCAGCACACTTCCATGAAGCTGGATGTCGTGCTGGCCCGGCGCATGCTGGAAGCGGCGAGAAAGGATCTGAAGGACGGCAAGAACGATTATGCTGATATTGATCTGCTGGTGATTCAGAAAAATGGTATTACTTTCAGCGCCTACACTATCGAACTGCCGTTGGTTGAAGCTGTAGACAACCTGATGCTGGCACAGGTACAGGCCAGGGACGGTTTGCATGAGGACGCGTTAGCCACGCTGAAGCTCGCTTCCGACGATCTGAAAAAGTATGAGGGGCTGACGGGCGAAAGCCGGGCCAGGGCGGTGCGTAAACTTCATCAATCAATTGACAAGCTCACCCGATCCCTCGAAGGGGGCAAGGATCTGAACAAGGTTATGGGAAAAGCCGAGAAACAGATCGCCTCATGGTGGGATACCGCGATCAAATGGATGAAGAAGTAGAAAGAGGATATACCGGCTTCGGGTTCAATAAGCCGAATTCAGCAATAAACAGGACAACAAAGATTTTAAAACGAAAAATGAACTCCAGCCGTTAAGGCTGGAAAAACAAGCACCATGATATCCAAACAGGAGAATATAATCATGACAGAGAAAAACAGTTGCGTCGCCATTTACAATACGCATACCGAGGCGGAAGGAGCGGTCAAGGAACTGCAGAAATCGGGTTTTGATATGAAGAAACTCTCGATTGTCGGCAAGGACTACCACACGGAAGAGCATGTGGTGGGTTATTACAATACCGGCGACAGAATGAAGAACTGGGGTAAGTTCGGAGCTTTTTGGGGTGGCCTCTGGGGTCTCCTGTTTGGTTCCGCTTTCTTCTTTGTTCCCGGTATCGGCCCTCTGGTGGTCGGTGGTCCTCTGGTAGGCTGGATCGTCAGTGCCCTGGAAGGCGCCGCCATCGTGGGGGGTATGAGCGCTCTGGGTGCCGGGCTGTACAGTATCGGCATTCCCAGGGACAGTATTCTGACATACGAGGCAGCGCTTAAATCAGACAAGTTCATGCTGGTCGCTCACGGTCTGGCGGAAGACGTCCAGAAAGCCCAGGATATTCTTGCCACGACGGGGGCTGATGATATTACTGTCCATCATGACAAAGTAGCGGCCTGATCAGGGCAAGGATCTTGAGTCGACACTGGATCCTGAGCTTATCGCTTTCCTTTTCCCGCAGCGAAGGCGGGAACAGTCAAGGCTCAGGATCTCATTGTTGTAAAATATCTGAATTGACCGCAGCTTATCTTTTATACTTTCTCCCGGAGACCTGTTAACCCGTTAACGGAGTTTTCTCAAAGCAGACAGAACATCCGCTCCACCCGTGTGAATTGTTATATCAGGGTTCCTGAAAATCCAATATGCTAAAGTAGCAGGATCAGTGCCGGTTTCAGCGTTCACCGTGCCAAGAAAATATCGTAAAACAGCTGTCCAGGGGCAACATTCTCGTTGATAGTGAATATATGGGATTTAAAACACACAGGTCCTTTGTCGCGATTATCGGTTTTTTTATCGTTCTGGCCGCTGCTGATGCGGAGGCGAAAACACTGCGTTTCGCTGATTTTGGCGCCAATAGAGGTGTTCGAGCAGTTGCCCTCACCTGGTTTGCCAATGAACTGAACAGGCGTTCTGATGGCGCGCTGGAGATCGAGTTTTACTGGGGTAAATCACTATTGAGTACCGGCACTGCACTGAACGGTATTGCTGACAGAGTGGCGGACATGGGTTCCATTATCGGTTATGCGACGCCCAGACAGCTTCGTGGCTATAACATCGGTGATTTACCGATGGATAATCCGGATGTCTGGGTGGGTATGAGAGCCATGTATTTGCTTGCAACTTCTTACCCGCTTCTTCAACAGGAATTTGACAAGGCAGGTGTTGTTTACATTACGAATTACTCGACCGGTCCTGTGCAGTTGATATGCACGGAAGAGATAAGCAATATTTCAGATTTACAGGGGATCAAGCTTCGTGGCTCCGGATCTTATGGCAAGGTTTTTGCCGATCTTGGTGCACAGGTTCAACGTCTGCCTCAATCGGATGTTTATCAGGCAATGGATTCCGGGCTGCTTGAATGTAATCAGAATTATTATTACTCCATGAAAGCCTATAAACAGTATGAGATTGCGTCGTTTGTACTGGAACTGAACTGGGGACAGAACATGTCATTCGGCATTGTTATGAATAAAGATTCTTTTGCCGGTCTCACTGTAAAAGAAAAAAATGTGCTGCGGGAAACCGGATCGGATTTTATTGATCATTTCGCTCAACTCATGATGGAGACCAGCCTTCAGGATAAAGCGGCGATGCTGGCGGGAATTGATGGCATGCCGGTCAAAGTGACCACTTTGAGGGAAAATGAACTCCGGGTATTACGTACGACAGGCAAAGAGTATATTGAAAAGTGGGTACTGGAAGCACAGGCAGATGGCAAAGATGGCAGACGCATGCTGGCGGTATATCAACATTATATTGATACTTTTACCGGAGAGCTGGAAGGGAAGGGTTATCCGTGGAAACGTTGAATCATAAAAATGCCGGTCAGCAAACAGAGTCCGTTCTGGAGCGAATGCTTCTCCGGCTGGGGGTGTTGGCGCTAGCCACGCTTTGCCTGACAATTTCTATTGTGGTGCTGTCACGTTGGTTTTATCATCCGCTGATTCCCGATGATGTGTTGCTGGTGCGTGAGCTTATGGTCATGGTGGTTGTCTTGCCACTTGCTGCGGTGACGGCAAGGCATATGCATATAGAAGTAAGCGTGCTGACAGAATGGACCTCGGCAAGAACCCAAAAGAAGCTTTCAACTTTCGGTAAAATGATTGGGCTGCTTTTTGTGGGGATGCTGCTTTGGGCAGGTGTCAGGAGCCTGGCTGGTGTTATTGACTCCGGGGAATATTACGATGGAGACATCTACATCCCTATCTGGATCGGCTATGCGGTATACGTCCTTGGGCTTGCCGCCTTTTTTCTGAGACTTTTGCTTTCGATATTGCGACCCGAAATTGACTAGGGAAAACCGGGGATTTTAATCTTGGATCCGATACTGCTCGGCAGTTTCTCTCTGGCAGCTGTTCTTTTGCTTCTGGCCTTACGTGTGCCCATTGCTTTTGCACTCGGTTTCGTTGCCTCTTTCGGGCTTTTTTTATTTTATGCTTCGAGTACGGGCGATGAATTTAATCCGGGGTACGGTTTCACCCCGATGCTGTCGTTGCTCAGCTCCACGCCTTACGAATTTATTCACAATTATCCAATGAGTATGATCCCGCTTTTTATCGGTCTGGGTCATGTCTCCTATCGCGCAGGTATTACAACAGATGTCTACTATGCTCTCAGAATATGGTTCGCTCGTGTTCCCGGCGGGCTGGCGATGGCATCCATCATTGGTTGTGGTGGTTTCTCGGCCATAACGGGCTCGAGCGTAGCCTGTGCCTCAGCCATGGGTCGGATCGCTGTACCGGAGATGCTGCGCTATGGCTATCATCCGGGTTTGGCTACGGGCGCTGTCGCGATGGGTGGAACGCTGGGCTCACTCATTCCACCGAGTATTCTCTTTGTTATTTACGCTATTTTCACCGAACAGTCCGTCAAGATTCTTTTCCTTGCCGGTATCCTGCCGGGAGTGCTTTCTCTGGCCGGCTATTTGCTGACAACAGCAATATGGGTCATTCTAAAGCCGGATGCGGCGCCAATGACCGATATTGTCTTTGAGCGCAGGGAAAAACTGCATTCTCTTGTGAAGATATGGCCGGCCTTGCTGTTGTTTGTCGTTGTTATCGGCGGCATCTACGGAGGGCTTTTTACGCCGACTGAAGCGGCAGCGGTAAGTCTCGCCCTGGCAGTGCTGATTGGCGTCGTGCGTGGTCGTCTCGATTTTTCCGCTCTGGCTGCTTCTCTAAGAGAAACAGTATTACAAACGTCCATGATCTTTATGATAGCTGTTGGTGCAAAACTCTTTGTCGTACTTATTTCTTTGACACAGATTGCACCTGCCCTGCTCACCTGGTTGCAGTCCGCCGATGTGTCAATACAGTTTGTCCTGTTTTCGATTGTCGTACTTTATTTTGTTCTGGGTATGTTCCTCGATTCCATCGGTATTCTGGTACTGACATTACCTTTCACCATACCTCTGATTCAGGGCTATGGTCTGGACCTTATCTGGTTTGGCGTGGTCGTTGTCAAGTTACTGGAGATCGGGCTGATTACCCCGCCAATCGGTCTCAATGTCTTTGTGATTAAGTCAGTATCTCCCGAGTCAGTTTCCCTCGGGGCGATATTTCAGGGCGTTTCATGGTTTTTAATCCTGGATCTTGTGATACTGATGATAATTCTGTTCGTTCCGGAGTTATCGCTGCTGATTCCAGGATCCATCAGTTGAATAAAAATTCCCAGTACAGGGGAACTCGGGATCTCCATTTGGAACCTTACCGGTGATACTGAAAAACACTATCTCAATATCTGATCTGATTTGCTGGCGCCGGACCATTTGCCGGAGTTGACCAGATCACTGACTTCTTTCTTGATTTGGCTTATGAGCGACCGCGCCGCCAGTGAAAGAGGTTTCTGGGTTGAGGTCGCCAGCACCAGCGTTCTGGTGATCGATGGTGTGTCGAGTTTTCGCAGTGCCAGGCGGCCGTCAGCGACTTCCCGGTATACCGGTGCTGATGGCAATATCGTACAGGCGTTGCCATCCTCGACCATGTTCTTAATGACAGGCAGCGCATCCATTTCATAGTCGATCCTGATATCAACATTCTGCTTTGTGGCAACAGACTCGATCAACAACCTTAAACCATGGGGTCGGCGTGGCAGTATGAGAGGTATTTTCTCCAGCTCTGTAAACGATATCACCTCGTCCGATCCGATGGGCATATTTGCCGGACAGACCAGAAACAGGTCTTCTACAAGAATACGGTCGGCCAGCAGGTTACGTGTTCTTGGCGCGTCATACAGGACAGCGACGTCCAGGCGTCCGTTACTTAACCATTCGTGGATATGGCCGCTGAAGCCCTCAATAACGTCAAGCGTGACCTTGGGAAAGTTTTGGCGAAAATGGGTGATTAGCGAGGTCACCAATACCAGGCAAACCGTTGGAGGGACACCCAGAACAACACTGCCTGTGGGTTCATCCCCCATGATCATCAGGTCGGTACGCAGACGTCGTAATTGTCCCAATATCGGTATACTTCGAGCCAGTAACTCTTTACCGGTTTCGGTCAATGTTACGCCGCGACCTGTGCGATAAAACAAGGGTGTTCCCAGCTCCAGTTCCATGGTTTTAATGTGGCGGCTCAATGCGGGTTGCGCAATACCCAATACTGCCGATGCTTTCGACAGGCTGCCGAGTTCGGCGATTTGAACAAAATAATGGAGCTGTTTTGTGTTCAGTAGATCCATAGGGGCATTCGATAGTCGAAAATCACAGTTTACAGGCTTCTTGTTATTATTTACATATCAGAAACATATTCCATGCTTTATTGTTATATCTGATAGTATATTCACATAATTGGTGATCATCCGCTGCCCCCATATAATCGGTTTTTTTTAATGGGCAGGCCTTTCCATTGACTGAAAGCAAGCATTCGGCTGCAAATGGTACACATAACGAATCCTCGCAATGTGATATCAATATTATCCGTGATAGCGTGCGCTCATTGTGCTCGGATTTCCCCGGAGAATACTGGCAGCGCCATGATCGCGAGCGTTCGTATCCGATAGAGTTCGTTTCTGCATTAACAGACGCCGGTTTCCTGGCATCGTTGATACCCGAAAAATATGGCGGCAGCGGCCTCAGTCTGCTCGCTGCCGCAGCAATTATGGAAGAAATCCATGCCAGTGGCTGTAACGGTGCGGCGTGTCACGCGCAAATGTATACGATGGGTACACTTTTGCGTCACGGCAGTGAACAGCAAAAAAAGAAATGGTTGCCTCGTATTGCCAGGGGCGATCTGCGCTTACAGGCCTTCGCCGTGACGGAGCCGACCAGTGGTTCGGATACACTGAGTCTTCGAACGACCGCCAGCAAGGATGGTGATTTCTATATCGTGAATGGACAAAAGGTATGGACATCGCGTGCCGAACATTCCGATTTAATGATCCTGCTGGCGCGTACCACTCCGAAAGACAAGGTAAAAAAACGCACCGAGGGACTGTCGGTTTTTCTGGTCGATATGCGTGAGGCCATCGGACACGGTCTGACAATCAAACCGATTCGAACAATGTTGAATCATGCCACCACCGAAGTCTTTTTCGATGATCTTAAAATCCCTGCAGAAAATCTGATCGGCGTGGAGGGTCGGGGATTTCACCAGATCCTGGACGGCATGAATGCAGAACGGGTGCTGATAGCGGCCGAATGCATCGGTGATGCGCAATGGTTTATCGAAAAGGCCTGCGATTACGCCAGAGAGAGAGTGGTATTTGACCGGCCTATCGGGCAAAACCAGGGCATTCAATTTCCCATCGCACGTGCTTACGCGGAGACCGAAGCCGCAAAATTAATGCTGGAAAAAGCGGCGTGTAAATTTGATCGGGGAGAGCACTGCGGAGAACAGGCCAACATAGCAAAACTACTGGCGTCCGAAGCCTCATGGCAAGCGGCGGACATGTGTATGCAAACCTTTGGCGGCTTCGCTTTTGCGGAAGATTACGACATAGAACGTAAATTTCGCGAAACCCGGCTTTATCGGGTGGCACCTGTGTCGAACAATCTCATACTCTGTTACGTGGCAGAACATGTGTTGCAGCTTCCGAGGTCATATTGATGAGCACATCTTTGAAAGGAATTCTGGTGGTATCGCTTGAGCATGCCGTTGCCGCACCTTACACATCTTCGCGACTGGCCGATGCGGGTGCACGCGTCATCAAGATCGAACGGCCCGGGGGAGATTTTGCTCGCGATTACGACTCAATAGTAAATGGTCAAAGTGCATACTTTGTCTGGCTCAACCGTGGCAAGGAGTCTATCGAGCTGAATATAAAAGCCACTGACGAGGCGGCGTTGTTACACCGGATGATCGATCGTGCTGATGTATTTATCCAGAATCTCGGACCCGGCGCGGCAAAACGCCTGGGATTCGATTCTGCTGAATTGCGTATGAAACACCCTCGACTCATTACCTGTGATATCAGCGGCTATGGAG
>JAJRTU010000039.1 GCA_024278135.1 Gammaproteobacteria bacterium | reverse complement strand
CCACTTATCCCGCCAATTTTCTGGCTAAGGCCCTACGTCGTTCCTTTTTCGCTTCTATTGCTGCCCTGGCTTCGCGTCTACGTTCTTTTTGACGTTGGGCTGCAGTCAAAGGTGACGGGCTATTTTTTTTTTGGCGCCTTTCCTGGCCTTCTTCTTGGTAGCCTTCTTCTTAGTGGCCTTCTTCTTGGTAGCCTTCTTCTTGGTAGCCTTCTTCTTAGTGGCCTTCTTCTTGGTAGCCTTTTTCTTGGTGGCCTTCTTCTTAGTGGCCTTTTTCTTGGCTGCCTTTTTCTTGGTGGCCTTCTTCTTGGCTACCTTCTTCTTGGCTACCTTCTTCTTGGCTACCTTCTTCTTGGTGGCCTTTTTCTTGGTGGCCTTCTTCTTGGCTACCTTTTTCTTGGCTACCTTTTTCTTGGCTACCTTTTTCTTGGCTACCTTTTTCTTTGCCACCTTCTTCTTGGTGGCGCGTTTCTTTGCAGTCTTCTTTGCCATAGTCTTTGGACTCCCCTAGTACCTGAGTTTGTATGAAACAACTTAACCAAATACAGCACAACAACACAACACGCAAATCATTATAGTAATGTTTTCAGATAATTCTAACTTTATTTTAAGTTTATTGAAAAATAATTCTGTTATATCAAACGAATATCCTCCGGAAATAAAATATTAACTAAAAATATCTTCAAAAATCTTATGTTGGAAATGGCAACCTGCATCAAAAACACACAGTAAAAAAATACTGCAGGCCTAGCTTTTCAATGCTCCAATAACTTCGGTTTTTATTTCTTCCACATTCCCCATGCCATCAATTTGCAGGTATTTTAAAGCATTATCGCCTCCTGCTTTGGCCTCTTCCAAATAGTATTCAATTAAGGGAGCGGTTTGTTTGTGGTAAACCTGCAGACGATTTCTAACAGTATCTTCCTTGTCATCATCACGTTGAATTAATGGCTCACCGGTTTCGTCATCAATACCTGCCTGTTTGGGTGGATTGAAAACCACATGATAAGTACGTCCCGATGCCGCATGTACCCGTCTTCCGCTCATCCTTTTCACGATCTCGTCATCGTCTGCCTGTAATTCGACAACGTATTCGACATCAACACCAATATCTTTCAGGCCTTCTGCCTGGACGATAGTGCGCGGGAAACCATCAAATAAATACCCTTGCCGGCAATCATCCTGACTAATTCTTTCCTTTACCAGGTTGAGAATGATGTCGTCGGACACCAGTTCTCCCGCATCCATTATCTTTTTTGCCTGGATCCCCAGCGGCGTGTTGGCGCTGACCGCTGCCCTTAACATATCACCAGTGGATATTTGCGGTATATTGAACGTATCTTTGATAAAATTTGCCTGCGTACCCTTGCCGGCACCGGGCGGACCTAACAATATGATTTTCATGTCAATTTTTTCTCCATTACTGCTGGTTTATATATAATGTTTACAACTTGGATTCATTTGCCGTGATGAAAATTGAACTTGACAGCCCTGGTAAAGCCGGCAACAGGATTGATGCTTATACTGTTGGTCAAATCACTATTGCCAACCAGGTTTATCAATCCAGTCTGCTCGTCTCCCCTGATTCCATCGTGCCGGAGTGGGCACCTCAGTCGTTTGCTGAGCTGACTACGCCGCATATTGAACAGATCATAACATTGGCGCCTGAAATTGTGATACTCGGTACCGGTAAAACACTGACCTTCCCGGATGAAAAGCTCATGCGTCCCATTGCAGAGCGTTATATTGGATTTGAAATAATGGATACCGGTGCCGCCTGTCGTTCTTATAATTTCCTGGTAAGTGAAGGACGACAAGTTGTTGCCGCCTTGATTATGATAACAAAATAGCCCGGACTCGAATGAAACTGACACCGGGATGAAAGACGGGCCTTAACTGATTTCGGGGTAAGGCCTTATACGCTCACGTCCGGCTCTGCATGTTCACGATGACTTTAGCGGATAACGCTCTTTACTGAGGTCACGATGCGCTCAGGCCATCCGTGCGGTGATTACGGATTTGCTACTTGAAAGCCATTTAATTCAGATTTCTAATCTTCATTGAAAAGAGCCTCAACTGAGAAGCCCTCACGTTCGAGAATTTGCCGCAGCCTTTTTATGGCTTCAATTTGAATCTGCCTGACCCTCTCACGGGTAACACCCAGTTCGTTGCCGATTTCTTCCAGCGTGGATACTTCACGACCATGTAACCCGAAGCGACGCTCCACTACCGCACATTGTTTTTCACTCAACTGGCTTAACCATATATCCACATGCTTTTGCACGTCACTATTTTGCAACAACAGGGAAGGATCGGTGTTTTGCTCATCGGGGATCGTATCCAGTAATGATTTTTCATAATCTCGTCCTGTCGGTGCGTCCACTGAGGTGACTCGCTCATTTAAACCCAACATACGTTTCACTTCATCTATGGGTCGGTCAAGCAACTCGGCAACATCTTCCGGGCTCGGTTCACGATCCAGCGTTTGCGACAATTTCCTGGCGGCCCGCAGATAAATATTTATTTCCTTCACCACGTGTATGGGTAATCGTACTGTACGTGTCTGGTTCATCAGTCCCCGTTCAATAGTCTGTCTTATCCACCAAGTAGCATAGGTGGAAAAGCGAAATCCTTTTTCCGGATCAAATTTCTCCACTGCACGTATCAGCCCCAGATTGCCTTCTTCGATAAGATCGAGCAAAGCCAGGCCTCGATTCATATAACGTCTTGCAATCTTCACCACCAGCCGCAGATTGCTTTCAATCATACGTTTACGCGCGCTTTCATCCCCACGTAAGGCTTTGCGCGAGTAATACACTTCTTCCTCGGCTGTCAGCAAGGGAGAGAAACCTATTTCATTAAGATACATTCGTGTTGCATCCAGCTCGCCTTCAGTCAGATTGCGGATTTGCTGCTTACTGCGCGCGGATTTGCCGGCATCACTTTCTGTGTTGACCGGAGGGATTATGAGTTCGTCTTTCAGATCGCCTTCGACGATATCGTCAGACTCGGGCAAATCATCAGGATCGTCCCGTTTGGGTTCATTTGAAGTGGGTGAACCTGGTTTTGACATCAGTGATAAGCGGGTAACTGTTTCAATATTTTTTACGATCGATTTTCAGGCAGATGCTGCAGGGGATTTACCGGTGTTCCATCTTTTCGTATTTCGAAATGCAGTATCGGCCGCCCCTTGTTTCCCAGCCCCATCGTCGCGATTTTCTGGCCTGCTTCAACCCTGTCACCCTCTTTTGCGTACAATTTTTCATTATGTGCATAGGCGCTCAAAAATCTGTCATTGTGTTTGATGATAATAAGCTTTCCATAGCCCAGAAGTCCACTGCCACTATATACCACATCACCACTCGCAGCGGCGCTGATCTGCTGTCCTGCCCGACCGGCAATATCTACGCCCTTCCTTGACGTCGGCGTATTCAACTTTACCAGTTTACCTCTGGTCGGCCAGCGCCATGATACGGTGCTTCCTGTCTGAGCGGACTGTTTCGGTCTGGCACCGGCCCTTTTCCCGGAAGATGCTCGAGTCTTTTTAGTCGCATTGCCCACTGATTTGTTCTTCGCAATGATCGGACCCGGCTGCAATGCCTGTGCTTTTTTTGAAAGGGGTTTGAGACGAATAAATTGTCCGGGGTAAATCACATAATTACCGGAGATCTGATTCCAGCGTGCTATGTCCCGATAATCATGACCATAACGCCAGGCAATGGAATACAAAGTATCCCCTTTGACCACCACATGGTAATTACGCCCCTGTTCGGCTGTCGACCTGCCGCTTGTCGCCTGGCTGTAAGCGGCCTGTTCTCCAGCCGCCGGCATCCCGCCCCGGCTGTCTACCGGTGCTTTCACGCCGGCAGTACAGGCGTACAGGAATAAAACAACAGGTAAAAACAAACAAGTACGCAGCCAACTTGCCTTTTGCATCGCTTTTTAACCCACTCCTTTCAGCATCGGTACAAAGCTTACCGAGTCCAGACGTTTTTCCTCAAAACCTTCCTCGGTTCGGGTTATCAATAATAATTCCTGACCGCCACTCTTGCCTACAGGAATCACCAGTCGCCCATTGACGGCGAGTTGTTCCAGTAGTTTTTCCGGTACGCCAATCGGTGCGGCAGACACCACGATGCCGTCAAAAGGCGCATTGCCCGGCCAGCCAAGATTACCATCTCCATGCCGGGCACTGATGTTCCGAGCCTTTAGGGCATAAAACCGTTCCCTTGCCTTGTACAGCAGTGCTTCAATTCGCTCAATGCTGTACACCTGTTTTACCAGGCGCGACAGTATCATGGTCTGATAACCACAACCGGTACCTATCTCCAGCACCTTTTCCGGAATACCGTCGTACATTAATGCTTCGGTCATGCGCGCGACAATATAGGGTTGCGATATAGTTTGATTATGCCCGATGGGCAGGGCCGTATTATCGTAGGCGCGACTGGCCAGCGCCTCGTCGACAAATATATGGCGCGGTGTGGTGCTGATGACATCAAGTACGCGATCTGATCGCACGCCCATTTGCTGCAATTGTTCCACCAGACGATTACGCGCCCGCTGTGAGGTCATACCGATACCCTGAAAATCTTTACTCATGCCGTAAACGCATTCACCCATATAGAAACATCATCCAGAGCATTGTATCGTGTCAAATCAGCATGCAAAGGTGTAATCGAAATATTGCCCTTTTTGACGGCATGAAAATCTGTTCCCGGACCCGCATCATCACCTGCACCAGGCGGCCCGATCCAGTACATTTCCCGGTTTTTCGGATCGCGCATCTTGACAGCCGCTTCAGCCATGTGTCGATAGCCAAGACGGGTCACCTGCATTTCCCCAAGATCATCAAAGGGTAAATCCGGAATATTAATATTAAGTAACAGATCGCTGGCAAGTGGATTTTGTGACATGCCTTTTACCATGTTAACAATTACTTTTACTGCCGTATCAAAATGTACAGGAGATTCACCGACCAACGACACCGCCAGGGCGGGGCAACCAAGAAAGCGTCCTTCCATGGCCGCTGCCACCGTCCCGGAATAAAGCACGTCATCACCCAGATTCGCCCCGGCATTGACACCACTGATCACCAGATCCGGTTCACTGTCAATCAGGCCGGTTATCGCCAGATGCACACAGTCTGTCGGTGTGCCGTTGACATAGTAGAAGCCATTTTCCGCTTTTTTTACATAAAGTGGTGCATCCAGCGTCAGGGAGTTGCTGGCACCACTGCGGTTTCTGTCTGGTGCCACCACATCAACCTCGCCCACTTCGGCCAGGGCAACAGCCAGTAACTCAATACCAACAGCTTGATAGCCATCATCATTGCTGACCAGGAAACGCATACTAATGGAACTCGGACCGGTGAATATATGACAATAAAAGAGCGTGCAACACGATCAGTCACTTACCGTCGACGTTTCATAGCTTGATATTTGTCTACGAATCCAGAATGGGTTTATTAATTCATTAAGCATCATTTTCACTACAACAGGAATTCGAGCAGGGCCTTTTGCGAGTGCAGACGATTGCCCGCCTCTTCCCATACCACGCTTTGGGCACCATCAATCACCTCTGCTGTGACTTCTTCATCCCGATGGGCCGGCAGGCAATGCATAAACAGCGCATCATCTGCAGCCAGTTTCATCAAGTCTGCATTGACCTGGAAAGGCCGGAATACGGCCAGCCGTTCTGCCGCTTCCTGTTCCTGACCCATGCTCGCCCAAACATCTGTCACGACCAGTGCAGCATCGGCTATGGCGCGTTCCGGATCGCTCACGATGTCAACATTGCCGGCGGCGCCGGACATAATCCCCGGATCCGGGCAGTAATTCTGAGGACAGGCAACGGTCAAATTAAAATCGAGCATGCTGGCCGCGTTGATATAAGAGTGGCACATGTTATTGCCGTCACCCAACCACGTTACCTTCCTGCCCCTTATCGCCCCCCTCAGCTCATAATACGTCTGCATATCGGCCAATAGCTGACAGGGGTGAAAGGTGTCTGAAAGACCGTTAATGACAGGAATATCCGAATACGCTGCGTAACGTTCCAGTTTTTCGTGCTCGAACGTCCGCAGCATGACACAATCCACCATCTTCGCCAGCACTCTTGCCGTATCTTCTACCGGTTCCCCCCTGCCCAACTGTGTGTCATCGGGCGATAGAAAAATACCATGACCACCGAGCTGGCCGATGGCGGCTTCAAATGACACCCGCGTCCGAGTGGAGGACTTTTCAAAGATCATCGCGAGTACTCTGCCCGGCCGGGTCTGTTGCATGCGTTTTTCCTGATATTCCTTTTTCAGTTCACAGGCACGCACGATCAAGGCCTGCAACTCATGCGCTTTCAGATCGTTCAGTGTTAAAAAATGTCTGGTCATTGTTGATTACTTTGCAATAAAGATCTTTACCAGTTCACAAACATGGCTCACGATGATATCCATGTCTTGCTCGCTGATGGTCAAGGGTGGCAACAGACGGATGACATTTGCCGCTGTCACATTTATCAATAAATTTCGTTGCAGCGCGTGACTTACCAGCTCTGTACAATCCCGATCCAGTTCCAGTCCTATCATCAGGCCCTTGCCACGAATATCCCTCACTGCAGAATAAGCACTTAACTCCTGCTGAAAGCGGGATAACATTACATCACCCAGACGACTGACACGTTCGGGCAGGCGATTTTCCGTCATGTATTCGATTACCGCCAGAGCCGCACGTGAGGCCAGCGGATTCCCGCCAAAGGTTGAACCATGGCTGCCGGGGATCATGGCTTCTGCTGCCTTGTCATTGGCGATGCAAACACCGATGGGTATGCCATTTCCCAGGGATTTCGCCAGCGTGATGATATCCGGGCTGACATGCTCATGCTGGCAGGCAAGCCATTTGCCCGTTCGACACATACCGGTCTGGATCTCATCGACTACCATCAACCAGTTGTTTTCAGTGCAAATATCACGCACTGCCCGCAGATAGCCTGGTGAGGGCAGGACAACACCGCCTTCGCCCTGGATCGGCTCCAGCATCACCGCCACTATTTCCAGATCCTGTTTAACCAGCTCTCGCAAAGCGTCGGTATTGTCATAAGGCAGATGATGAAACCCCCGCACCAGCGGTGCGAAACCCTCATGCACCTTGTCGTTACCGGTAGCACTGAGTGTCGCCAGAGTTCGCCCATGGAAACTCCCGTGCATGACCGCGATACACGGATCCGTCAGCCCTTGCTGATGAGCTGATTTACGACACAACTTAATCGCAGCCTCATTGGCCTCAGCACCGGAATTACAGAAAAAAACCTTATCAAGCCCGGACAACTCACATAAGCGTTGTGCCAGTTGGGTTTGCAGAGGAATTTGATACAGATTGGAAGTGTGTATCAACCGGCCTGCCTGCCGACTGATGGCTTCAGTAACTTTGGGATTGGCATGACCAATATTGCAAACAGAAATGCCGCTCAGGGCGTCCAGATAGCGCTCACCTTTGTCATCGACAAGCCAACTCCCCTGGCCGGATTCAAAGGCCACTGGCAGCCGATTGTAGGTTGTCATGATGGGCTCATCCATTATGTGATGACGAAAGCATGTTGCACAAATCGCCGCTCCTGCGCATCCATGCGCCCGCGACATTGCCTACATGGATGTAGGTACTTAGGAATTGCAGGAGCAATATTCCTGACAGCACATCCTGTACATAAAAAGCCCGGCAAAGAGCCGGGCTCGCAGGACAGCCTATTTGACCGCTTTTTAAAATGGTAAGCCGCCATGTCCCTGTCCAACCATGCACATCAGCATGGGGATGGAAAGAAAGGTATTGGTGCGCGAGGCCATCAAGGCCACGAATTTTGCCCTGGCCTTTTCCTCGTCAGACGCCTCAACCATACCCAGGATCTTCTTCTGGTTGGGCCAGATCAATACCCAGACATTAAACAGCATAATGGTTCCCATCCAGGCACCAATGCCGATAATGACGGCGCCTGGCTGCAATGTAAAAGCATTCATGATCCCGATTCCCATCGCTTCCAGAGCCGAGGCACCTGTCAACCAGGTGGCCAGTGCGGCCCAGCGAAACCATAACAGAGCGAGTGGTGCGACATATTTGTTGATAGCGGCAGGTCCGGGCCCATCACTATCGGCAGCACCTGCCGCCACAGCCGGTGCCTGTACGAAATTAAAGTAATACAACAGGCCAATCCAGATGACACCTGCAAAGACATGCAACCACACAACCATAGACCACAGATTAAAACCGCCACCACCACCAACAAGCACCATAACTACTATGGCTGTCACAAAACCCAGCACCAGTGTGCCTGTAATTGATTTAAGTGGATTCATTTTGTACGCACCCCCCGGTGGTTAATGTTAAAAATAATGTTAAATCATGACAATTATACTGTTATAGCTGACAATTTTCACGTACCACAGTAAAACTTCCCGATTTATTCGTTCAAGCCCGACACAGAGTCTCAGCCTGTTTCGGGGCATTTACTCACAGGGACAGAATGAGGTATACTTCAAAACCCTAGTATTTTACTCAGGTATTTTCAACCAACTGGCTGTGAGGTATGTGATGGACATAATCGAACAAATCAAGAACACAATTGCAGAGAATCAGGTCCTGCTGTTTATGAAGGGCTCTCCCGACGCGCCCCAGTGCGGTTTTTCCATGCGCACCGTCGAAGCATTAAAAGCATGCAAAACAGAGTTTGCTTACGTGGATATACTGGCGAACCAGGACATCCGCGCCAATTTACCCAAAATATCAAACTGGCCAACCTTTCCTCAGGTTTTTATCAACGGCGAACTGGTGGGGGGCTGTGACATCGTCCTGGATTTATATCAGAAGGGTGAACTACAGAGCATGATCCAGGAAGTCAACGAGGCCTGAGTTGTATCGCTATAACAATCTCGTTAATCACTCGCGCTGTTAACGCTACTGCCCCATTCTTTTCCACAGACAGTTGCCACCGCTCTGTTTGTCGACAGCCAGCAAGCGTTGCTCATGTGCCCTGAGTTCTTCCGTACTGGGCTGGATGACGCGTAAACGCGGTCGGTCCGCATCAATCCTCAGACGCGATTCGACATCACCAGGCTGGCTGTCGTCTTCCGCATCCAGCGATAAACTGGTTTGTCCCCCCGTCATCGCCAGATAGACATCCAGTAATATCTGCGCGTCCAGCAGGGCCCCATGCAGTTCACGTTGCGAATTATCAATACTGTAACGTCCGCACAACGCATCAAGACTGTTTTTCTGGCCTGGATGCATTTCTCTCGCCATCGGCAGCGTATCCAGTACCCGACAGTAATTTTCCATTTGGCCCCATTGCGGGCCCAGTTGTTTCAGTTCGGTATTGATAAAGGCCAGGTCAAAGGGGGCATTGTGAATGATGACTTCGCTGTCTCGAATAAAATCGATTAAGTCCTGGGCAATATCAGCAAACAGAGGTTTGTCTGCCAGAAATTCATTACTTAAGCCGTGTACATCAAAAGCACCGTCTTCAATTTCCCTCTGCGGATTGAGATATTGATGGAAAACCTGATCAGTCTTACGACGATTAATGATTTCAACACAACCAATCTCGATAATCCGGTGCCCCTGTTTCGGCTCCAGACCCGTTGTTTCTGTATCCAGTATGACCTGTCTCATTTGTGATTAATTTTTTGATTTATGCATCAAAAGATCTGCTGAGAATGATTTTCCGCACCAGGACTTCGTATTGAAAATCAGTCATTGGCAAAGTGACTGTCCTTTATCATATTATCGATGGCGATATTGGCCAGTTCATCAACACGATCATTTTCCACATGCCCACTGTGTCCCTTCACCCAACACCATTCAATTTCATGTACAGCACTTACCTTATCCAGACGTTGCCACAAATCGACATTTTTCACCGGTTTTTTGCCGGCGGTACGCCAGTTTCTTTTTTTCCATCCCTCTATCCACTCAGTAATGCCGTTTTTTACATAAGTTGAGTCGGTTGTCAGACGTACCCTGCAGGGTTTGCTCAGGGTCTCCAGGCTCCTGATCGCCGCCATCAGTTCCATGCGATTATTCGTGGTATCCGGTTCTGCCCCCATCATTTCTTTTTCTTTGCCTTCATAACGCAGCAAGGCACCCCAACCACCCGGGCCGGGATTGCCACGACAGGCACCATCGGTGAAAATCTCAACTTCGCTGTTCATTGGTTTTCTTTATGTAAACGAGCAGTAGGTTCAATGATACCGGAGGTGATGACCTGGCGTCTGGCATGCCAGCGCATCTTGACAGGCGTCAACGGAACCACGCGCTTTTTTGCCACAATAACATAGACACCACTGAAAAATGGCCAGCAATACTTACCCAGCTTCTCCCAGAAAGACAGTTTCTGCATGAGAGACGTGTTCTGCAGCGGTGGACGGAAAAACAAATTCTCTTTTTGTAACAACTCGAAGTCCAGCAGGGACAACCAGTCCTTGATGCGATTATAGCCGTAAAAATGTCCGTCCCAGGGCGGTTCTTCACGCCATAACAACAACAATCTCCACAGTCCCCAGAGACTCCAGGGGTTGAAACCGCTTAATACCAGATGTCCTTCCCCTATCAATATCCGTTCCACCTCACGCAGGAGTTTGTGGGGATTGGAAACAAACTCAAGAACATGTGGCAAGACCACGACATCCATGCTGTCTGAGGCAATCGCAAGCGACTCTTCATCGCCAAGCAGACTGCATTCGACTGCTGAATCGTCGCAAGGCTCAAACAACATCTCTATCTTATGGGATATCCGACTACTGGCGAGAAGTTCCTGCTGCCCCCAATTGCCTATTTGCAGGATATGGTAACCAAATAATTTCGGCAATATTCTGTTTATACAGATCCGTTCCTGTTCCAGCAAATGCCGTCCCAGAGGACGGGCAAACCATCGCCTGAGCTTTTGCCTGGAATGACATACCGCATCACCAACAGTTGTATTTTCAGCCATTAGTTGACATCTTGCCCGTTAAACCTGGATTTCATGGTCATATTATCGGCTCAGCGATTGTCATAGTCAGTAATTTTTATTTAATCTTTGGCAAGCCATGACCTGTCCACGCTTATTACCTGTTTTTTTTAATTTTTTCCGGATTAATACTTGACCCTGCTAATCGACATCCCTAGCATTGCGGCATGCTGAAAACGCACATAACGATAATAATAACGGCTTTCACCCTGGTGGCCTGCAACTCACTTCCAGAACGCCAAACAGACAGCGTAACGACAACAATACCTGCAAGAGCAGCATCAAGCGTGCCAAACGGGTCTCCGTCCCCGCCACCGACAACGATAATGGGTGCTGTGGAAAAACCGGAGCCGAATGTCGACGCTTCTCCCGAGTATGAAGATATCTGGCTGCGCATCAGAGATAATTTGTCCCTGAACCGTCATACCGACAAATCTTCTGTCAAGGCGAGAATGGCATGGTATGGACGCCATCAGGCTTACCTGGACCGAGTGACAGAACGTGCCCGACCCTATATTTATCATATCGTTGAAGAGCTGGAAAAACGCAATATGCCAATGGAGCTGGCCTTGTTACCGATAGTTGAAAGCGCCTACAATCCCTTTGCTTATTCACGCAGTCATGCTTCAGGCATCTGGCAGTTTATTCCCGGTACCGGTAAACACTATGGTCTGAAACAGAACTGGTGGTATGACGGTCGTCGCGATATCGTCGCTGCCACTGACGCTGCTCTGAGATATCTGGACAAACTGAACAAAGAGTTTCATGGTAACTGGTTACATGCACTGGCCGCTTACAATACCGGTGAGCGCAATGTTGCCCGTGCTATTGCCCGGAATAAGAAGTCCCACAAAAAGACTGATTTCTGGTCATTGCGTCTGCCGCGCGAAACCCGCGGATATGTACCGAGTCTGCTGGCGGTAGCCGAGTTGCTGGCAAACCCCGATCAACATGGCGTGCAATGGCAGTCCATCGAGAACAAGGTGTATTTCAGTCAAATTGATGTCCAACGACAGCTTGATCTTGCCACGGCAGCACAGCTCGCCAATATCAGCATGGATGAAATTTATACCCTTAACCCGGCCTTTAATCGCTGGGCAAGTGATCCGGATGGGCCACACAAACTGCTTGTTCCAACTGAAAAAAGCCAGGCATTTGTCAAACAGCTGCAGGCCCTGCCCGAATCTGAACGCATTTCCTGGAAACGCCATGTTATCAAACGCGGTGAGAACCTGGGCCTGATTGCCAGGAATTATCACACCAGCATCAGTGCTCTCAAACAGATTAACAAGCTGCGCAGCAATCTCATTCGAGAAGGGCGTTCATTATTGATCCCCAGTTCCTTACAACCGCTGAAGTATTATACGCTCAGTCTTGATGCCAGACGTTATCGAGGTCTGAAAAAATCAGGGAATGGAAAAAATCATATCTATACCGTTCGCCGTGGCGATACCCTCTGGGATATAGGTCGACAATACGGTGTCAGCATAAAACAGCTTTGCGCCTGGAACGGGATCAACGCACGTAGTGTCCTGCGGCCAGGGAAGAAGCTTCAGCTCTGGCTTGGCGCAAATGAACCCAATACGGCAAAAGCCATACCAGCCAGTTATGACAAGAAAAAATCCCTCAAATCGAATTACAAAGTTAAGAAGGGTGATTCGCTGTGGCTCATCGCCAGACGATTCAGCGTTACAGTGAATCAATTACTCGCATGGAATAATCTTGACCGGGATAACCACCTGAAACCGGGCCAGGAACTGGTAGTACAGAAAGCGCAAAACAAGACAACCGGCGTTTGATTTACTGCCGGTAAATTACTGAATTCCCGACTGGCCTGTGCGATCATGAAATTCGCGTATTTGTCCTGAAGTTCATAGAATAAGCGGATGACCAGACTGGCCAAATTTCTGCTGCGCTGCCTGCTTCGACTCCTGTATGGCGTCAAAGTCCATGGTATGGAGCATTACCATGAGACCGGTGAACGCGCGCTCATCATTGCCAATCATACCTCCTTGCTTGATGGTATTTTGCTTTACGCCTGGCTGCCTGAAACACCGACCTTCGCCATCAACACCCGCATCGCCGGGAATCGTCGTTACAAACCTTTTTTGAAATTCGTTGATCTGTTCATCATGGATCCCAGCAGCCCGCTCTCGATCAAATCCATGATCAAGTTTATTCGTGAAAACAATAAAGCCGTCATCTTTCCCGAAGGTCGCATCACGACCTCCGGTTCACTGATGAAAATCTATGAAGGCCCCGCGCTGGTGGCAGAAAAGGCTGATGCGATGATCCTGCCCATTGCCCTGGAAGGCTGTCAGGACAGCCCCTTTTCCTACATGAAGGGACAAAGAAATATCGTCTGGTTCCCACGAATCAGTATTACCGTTTTACCACCAGAGACTATTACCATCCCCCGGAACATTCAGGGGCATGCCCGACGTAAGGCCGCCGCTCTTATTCTGCAACAGCTGATGTATAAATTAGTCTATACCACTTACGATTATCATAAGACGGTATTTTCTGCGCTGCTCGAAGCCGCCAGGCGCCATCGCTACGGACACGTTATACTTGAAGATATCAACCGTGAACCCTTGAACTACCGGCAACTTATCACCAGGACTTTTATTCTCGCCAGGGAAATAAAAAAAGATACTTCAAATGGGGAACATGTTGGTCTGCTGTTGCCCAATGTAACGGGTGCGGTGGTCAGCTATATGGCTCTGCAATTTCTGGGTCGTGTTCCAGCCATGCTGAATTACAGCGCAGGGACACAGGTGTTGATCAGTGCTTGTGAAACAGCCCGGATAAAAACCGTATTTACATCACACAAGTTTATCGAAAACGCCGCTCTGCATGATCTGGCCAAAGAACTGGAAAAACACGTCGACGTACATTATCTGGAAGATCTGCGCACGAAAATATCCGCCCCGGCTAAAATACTGGGATTGTTACGCAGTTATTATCCACAACTGCATTATCGCCGGCATTTGCACGACAACGACCCGAATAAACCCGCAACCATCCTGTTTACTTCAGGTTCGGAAGGTCTGCCCAAAGGCGTCGTGCTGTCCCATGCCAACCTTCTGTCCAACTACGCGCAGGGCAAGTGTTATATCGATTTCGGACCGCGCGACATTATGTTCAACTGCATGCCTTTATTTCATTCATTTGGTTTGAATGTCGGCTGTCTTATGCCATTGCTGGCAGGGAGCAAAACCTTTCTTTACCTGACTCCCCTGCATTATCGCATCATACCCGAGTTGATTTATGAGCTGGGAGCCACTATCTTTTTTGCCGCCAATACCTTTATGAAAGGTTACGCCCGTCATGCCCACCCTTTTGACTTTCACAGTCTGCGTTATGCTCTGGCCGGGGCGGAAAAATTACGTGAAGATACACAAAAAATATGGATGGAAAAATTCGGCATACGTATATTACAAGGCTACGGTGTGACGGAAACCAGTCCGGTCATTGCTGCCAATACCCCTATGACCAACAGACCCGATAGCGTCGGTCATATCATCCCCGGCATGGAATACCATATCGAACCTGTACAGGGTATAGCGCACGGCGGTCGCCTGCTTGTCAAAGGCCCCAATGTGATGCTGGGCTACCTGATTCATGGCGGCGATGGTGAAATTAGAGCGCCGGTAACAAGTTGTGGCGAAGGCTGGCATGATACCGGTGATATTGCCGCAATAGATGAAGATGGTTTTATTTTCATACTCGGTCGAGCCAAACGTTTTGCCAAGATCGGCGGTGAAATGGTTTCCCTGCTGGCTGTTGAAGAGCTGGCGATGCAGACCTGGCCGGATTTTTATCACGCGGCAGTCATCCTCTCAGATGAACGTAAGGGCGAAAAAATTATTCTGGTTACGACCAATCAGGACGCGGTTAGAAAGCAGATACAGGAAACGGCAAAGAAGTTAAAATATGGAGAGATCACTATTCCGAAAAAAGTCGTGTTGGCCGAAGAATTGCCGATGTTATCCACCGGCAAGGTTGACTACGTCACGCTGACAGAATTGGCTCTGGCGGAAGATCAAAGTGGCTCCGGCTGGATCAGCAAACTGGTCAGCCTGGTAGGAAAATCAGGCGTGATCGATGCGAAACAAAGTTCAATGAGCGAGAAATCCAAAGCCCGATCTTCGAGCAATGACAATTGAATGGAATTCCTGATGCCGATTGACCACAGCAAGACGAAAGCAATAAACGAAAATAATACTTCAAGGCCGACAACATACCCAAATTAGTACCAAAATAAGCTAATCTTGAACCAAAACGGTAAAAGCAGCTCACAATCAACAACTACACTCGCGAGGTAAAATGGATGGAACATGAAATTACCACAATTCCGCTTGTCAACGTGAATCCAGGTATTAGCTGCGACAGGCCTCACCCTGAAGAAGTCCATGTTGGCGAAAACGATCCAGCCATAACCGTAATGACGGATTTTACCAAAATCATACCCGTCACCATTGAAGCCGACGTCAGCCTGGCACAAGCCCTGCAAGAGATGAGGACTCACGGTATCAGGTTGCTGCTGGTATCAGACGGGCAGGATCACATTATCGGCGTAATAACCGCCTATGATATACAAAGCGAAAAGCCGGTACAGTACGCTGCGGAAAATGACATTGCGGTAAATGAGATCAAAACAGCCATGCTGATGACACCGCTGGAACAAACACCTGCATTCGATTTTGACTTTGTCAAACAGGCACTGGTACGTCATGTCATTCAAACCATGAAGGAACTGGAGCGGCCGCACACTCTGGTGATTGAAACGAAAGATGTGCAGTGTATCCGTGGTGTGTTCTCCACCTCCAGGATCAGCAAGCTACTGGGCAGACCGGTTTATCAACCTCTGCATGCAGCCCATTCCCTGGCCGACATCCAGCACGAAATAGGCAATCATTGACTGCGCGTCAGCGGTACGAAACCCACGGGCAGGACATCGTGAACTGAAATTCTTCCCTGCTTGTTCTTCTCCACTACTTGCAATGTCTGAATACTGGATTGTTTTCCCACCGGAATAACCAGCTTGCCACCTGGCTTAAGTTGGTCAATTAGTGCCTGCGGAATAGTCTCCGGCGCAGCGGTCACCAGGATCGCATCATAAGGGGCATATTCCATCCAGCCGTGATAACCATCACCGATACGCAGCTTCACGTTGTCATAGGCCAGTCGCTTCAGGGTCAGGGCCGCCTGCCTGCCCAGTGCTTCGACAATTTCGACACTGTAGACAAATTGTGCCAGCTCGGCCAGCACCGCTGCCTGATAACCCGAACCGGTACCGACTTCAAGTACGACGGACTCTTTGTTAATGTCCGCCAGGTCCGTCATCAGGGCGACAATATAAGGCTGGGAAATCGTTTGATTATTTCCAATAGGTAATGGCTGATTGAGATAGGCAAAAGCTTGCATGGAGACAGGGACAAATTCATGGCGAGGGACTCTCCGCATGACATCCATAACGCGAATGTCCAGGGCCATCTTTCCAATTTGCCCGCTGGTGTAGCGAACAGTCTCGTCAATTTCCTTCACCATCTGCTGTCTTTGCGCAAAGAAGTCATTTTCAGCATGGGCCGGTGCCGACAAGACCATAAATAACAGTAAAAACCTGAACATGATAATCTCCCGGTATCAGGGTGATACTTTTACTGGATAGACAAAGCCAGAATAACGCTGATCTGACACAAGGGCCTGCCACTCTCCTGTTTCCAGCTATTGAAACAATCCTGAACCTCCAGTTGCGCCTTACGGCTTTTCACATCGCCTGAATGAGCACCCCATCTGTTCAGAGCCATGATCACGTCGTTGGTAAGTATAAATGTGTCTTTACCGGCCATGCGCAAAAAATACGATGCGGATTTGCCTCCCAGTTGAGTAAAATATCTTTTCAGTTCCAGCCAAAGTTCCACAATTTTATCGTCTGGCCAATCGCTGATATACGCACCAAAATTTTCTGTCTCCTGCACTATTTCAAACATCGCCTGGGCATTGGCACGTACTGATTTAATCTTGCTCCAGTGTCGGATGATGCGCCTGTCCTTCATCAGAACATCAAGTGCATCATCACTCATCAATCTGATCTGATTGATATCAAAATCAAAAAACACCTGCTCAAATGCAGGCCATTTGGCATCTACCATGCTGTGTTTCAGGCCTGCGCGAAAAATACGCCGTGACATCAATGACAAATAGTCACTGTTCGACATCGACCGCAAATTCTTATCGGATTCGGGGGATGGGATACGTGAGACCAGCTCAGTCAACCCGTAAATTGATTCGGCCGTTTCAAATATAGTCTGGAATGATGTCATCACTGATTTATATCGCATAAACAAGGCACGGAACAGAAAAAAATGTATGATTAATCTCTGTGCCGTACCGGTTTTTATCGGTATTATCAAATCGTTAACGAGAAAAAATCCGGAATACTGAATATGCAACGACTTGAAGCAAGTATAAGAAACATCCCCGATTTTCCCAAACCCGGTATCCAGTTCAAGGATATCACTCCGCTGGTGAAAGACCCGGCCATGTTAAAACTGACCGTACACCAGTTGATACAGCCCTTCCTCGGCCTGAAGTTGAATGCCGTTGTCGGGATGGAAGCTCGCGGTTTTATCTTTGGCAGTCTTGCCGCCTGGGAGCTGGGTATCGGTTTTGTGCCACTACGTAAACCCGGTAAATTACCTTACGATGTACAAAGCGTTTCCTACGATCTGGAATACGGTTCTGCGGAACTTGAAGTGCATAACGATGCCTTAAACAGCAATGACCGGGTGTTGCTGGTTGATGATCTTATCGCTACCGGCGGTACCGCCATTGCCAGTTGCCAACTTATCGAGAAACTCGGAGCAGAAATCGTCGCCTGTGCCTTTGTTATTGAGCTGGATGAACTGAAAGGCAGGGAAAAATTATCACAGTACAGGATTCATTCATTGATTCACTATTGAAGCGGAAACCGGACATACCGTATCACCAGGTATTCCACTCACTGGAAATGAAATACTATATGAGGAATCGGTATTCTCTATTGCTTGGCCTTGTCATTTCAAGTGTTCTCTCTTTTGCAGACACTATTGAGAATGAAAACGCTGAAGTATTTTTTCAGCAAGCCCTGTTGCTCTACAACTCACAAGCCTATGAAGCTGCGCTGCCCGCTTTTCAAAAAGCGACTGAATTGGCGCCGCTGGTCTCCAACTATCATCACATGCTGGGGAAATGTTATGGTCGAATTGCCGAGGAAGGCAGTTGGCTGACGGCATTACGCTATGTGCGCAAGACACTGACGGAGTTCAGAAAAGCTGTAGAACTGGATGACAATAATATTCAGGCATGGAAGGATTTGGAGGAATTTTACCGTCGGGCACCCGGATTCCTGGGAGGCAGTCAGGACAAAGCCGATGAGATACGAGTACGGCTGAATGAATTGAAACAGGAAAACAATGGAAAAAGACCTGAAATAGTCGCGCCTGAACCACAGTAACCTTGATAAATTTGCTCGTCCTGCTGCTTTGGCGTACATAAAAAGCTATAATCACCGACTCGATAATATAAGTTACCACGTCAATGGAACCTCTGCCTGTTCGTGGTCGTCCAAGCCCTATAAGCCAATATCAGTCAGTTTTTATGAAAAAATTTACGAATATTCTCCTGATCAGCATCAGCCTGTTTCTGCCTGCACTGGCGGAAATTCCAACTGTGCCCCTTTCCGAGCTGAAATCCGATGCGAATCATGAGAAATCCGCCGAGATCATCACCCACATTATCGATGTTTATCATTACAAGAAGAAGCCGCTGGACGACAGTCTATCCAGTCAGATGCTGGACAATTATCTGAAAAGTCTGGATCAAAATCACAGTTTTTTTACTCGGCAGGATATTGACGAATTTGAACGCTATCGATATAAACTTGACGATGCCCTGAATAAACCCGATCTTTCCCCTGCTTTTGTCATATTCAAGCGTTATCGACAACGAATTGATGAGCGAATTAAATATGCACTGAACCAGCTTAAATCAGATTTTGATTTTTCTCTACAGGAGGTATATCAGTTTGATCGACGGGAATCAAAGTGGGCTAAAGACAAACAGGTGCTGGATGAATTGTGGCGCAAACGGATAAAAAATGATTATTTAAGCCTGTTGCTGACGGACAAGAAAGAAGACGAGATAAAGGAGACACTGGCCAAACGCTACAAACGGCTGAGAACCAGCACTTTTCAGCTTGATGCCAATGATGTTTTTCAAACTTTTATCAATGCCTACACAATGGCTATTGAACCCCATACATCCTATTTTTCACCACGCACATCGGAAAACTTTGACATCAGCATGCGCCTGTCGCTGGAAGGTATCGGTGCTGTGTTGCGCGCAGAAACGGATTACACTCAGGTACAGAAAATCATTGCCGGTGGCCCTGCCGATCTGAGTAAGCAGCTGTATGCTGAAGACAGGATTGTGGGCGTCGGTCAGGATGTGGATGGCGAAATCGTCGATGTGATAGGTTGGCGACTTGATGATGTTGTGGATTTGATCCGTGGTGCGAAAGATACCGTCGTGCGTCTGGAAGTCCTGCCAAAAGGCACGGGCCCCGAAGGCCCGAATAAAATTATCTCCATCGTTCGTGACAAAATCAAACTGGAGGAACAGGCGGCAAAATCATCCATCATTGAGATCCCTGACAGTAAAGGACGCATCGGCGTGATCGATGTTCCAACGTTCTACAGCGATTTTGCCGCACAGGCACGAGGCGAGAAAGACTACAAAAGCACAAGCCGCGATGTGCGTAGAATTTTGACAGAACTGGATAAGGAGGATATTGACGGTATTGTTATCGACCTGCGCAGTAACGGCGGCGGTTCGCTGGCCGAGGCACTGGAATTCACCGGCCTGTTCATTGAGTCCGGTCCGGTTGTTCAAACCAAAGATGCCAGCGGCAGAATAGAAATCAATAATGATCCTGATCCTGGCATTGCCTATGCCGGCCCGCTCGCGGTACTGGTAGACAGAAACAGTGCATCTGCATCTGAAATATTTGCAGGTGCGATTCAGGATTATCGTCGTGGTATTATCATTGGCGAACCTACTTTTGGGAAAGGCACTGTGCAGCAAATAGTCGATCTAAACCGGATCGCGCGGGATGGCAACAACGATCATGGGCGCCTGAAAACGACCATAGCCCAGTTTTTCCGTATTAGTGGCGGCAGCAACCAACATAAAGGCGTCATACCGGATATTATTTTCCCGACTGCCAAGACAGCCACTGATTATGGTGAACGGGCACTGGACAATGCCCTGCCCTGGGAGAAGATAAAGCCAGCCCGTTACCTGTCTGCCAGTGCACCGGTAGACAGTTTCGCGCGGGTCAGACAGCAGTATGAGCTGCGCATAAAATCAAACAAACTGTTTCAGTTATTACTCGAACAACAGGCATTGACACAGGCCGCCAGCAAGAAGAAGACTGTGTCCTTATTGAAAGATGAACGCAAGAGTGAAAGGGAAAGGTTGCTGGACACGAAACTGAAACTTCAAAATGAGTTAAGGATCGCACAGGGGCTCGAGCCCTTGCCCAAAGATGTCGAGCCGGATGAATCTGAAAAGGTTGAACCCATCGATATTTTACTGGAAGAGACAGCACAGATATTATTCGACCTGATCTCACCCACACACTCCACGGCCCAACTCTGAGGGTCTGTAGTTATCCGCCAGGTCTGCCTGGCTCCGGTGATGACGGATTTCGGGAATTTTTCCTGAATTTTCTGTTTGTGGAATCTCTTTGTCTTCCTGCGGTCATATGCTGTAACTACCTGAAAATGGGAGTGAAGAGATGATACGCTCACCTGATAATCAACGAGTACTTAAAGCAGTATCCATTTTTTGCGGCTGTATCAGCTTGTTCGCTTCATCGGCTGTGGCTGCTGATGGAACCGGCATTCGTTACGGTAATCATCATCAGGGTTCCAGTATCGGACAGATCCGAAGTCACGGTGCATTGGGTAAGGTCATACCCAGGCAACATTCCTCCAGCAGTTTTCCTGCCCAACCCCGCCATGACTATAACAATTATCGTCACTACCGGTATTATTCGCCTTCGCGCTACCGCTCTTACACCAATCCCGACAGACGATATAATAACCAGCCACACCAACCCTATCTTGACTCACGTTTTCCCAATTCTTATCGAAATTACTATTATTACCAGCAGTCACAAGCTCGACGTTATGGGAGTCGCAACAACTATCCGGCCAATGCCTGGGAGACTCTGGCGCAAGGTCAGGTAAATATTGCTCTGAGGCAATTCAGCGACGAAACCCGGGCTTACCCGAAAGCAGGCATTTCCAAAGTGGGCTATGCCCTTTCCTCTGCTGCATCGGGTGATTTGAGACAGGGTATTGTCGCCATGCGTCGTGCTTTCAGAATTGATCCTGTAGCGCTGCGGTATTACCGGATAGATCAACAGCTGTATTCAATGACCAATGACCTGATTGCCAAATATCAATACAAATTAAATCGCCGCAGTCAACATAGAGACGAAGCCTTCATGGTGGCGGCACTAAACTACCTGAACAGTGATTACAGCAACGCTTATGAGGCCCTGGAACGCGCAAAACGGGACGGGGACCGCAGTCACAGTTTGAGAAATCTGCAGGATTTTCTTCTGGAGACACAATACTCAACAGGACCTTAGACCCGTCATCCGCATATATATGGATAAAGCACCCGTCAATGGCAGGCGACGGTAATCCGTATTTACCTGAATCGGCAGGCCTGATCAAGCCGATACGACTCCGACAGGTTGATTTATTCAAGTGAGAAATCCGCAGGTGGATTATAATCATCTGACCATTTTCAGATTAAACAGGACAGGTGAACACCGGCTTTATATACGATAGCAGATTCCTGGAGCATGATACCGGGGCCGGACATCCCGAGTGTCGTGAACGCTTGCTGGTAACGATGTCACATTTACAATCTCTGGACTGGTTTGGTGATTTATCCCACTTGTCGCCACAGGCCATCGACGGGAACTGGCTGGCAACTGCTCACAGCAGTGATTATATGCATCGGGTGGAAGAGGCATGCCGAAGCAGACAGACTTTTCTTGACTCCATGGACGTCAGTATTTGTCCAGCATCACATACTATTTCGCTGCTTGCGGCGGGTGCCGGGATTGTCCTTGCCGATGAAATTCTTCAAGCCGGACTCGACAATGGTTTTGCACTGGTACGACCGCCGGGTCATCATGCCGAACATGATCAGGCCATGGGTTTTTGTCTTTTTAACAACGTTGCCATCCTGGCCCGCTATTTACAACAACGCCATCGTATCGACAAGATCCTGATACTGGATTGGGATGTACACCATGGCAACGGCTCGCAGCATACATTTGAAGAAGACCCATCGGTACTTTATATCAGCACCCATGAGTACCCCTATTACCCGGGCACCGGTGCGTATTCGGAAACCGGGATCGGCAGGGGTCTGGGGACGACGCTGAACTGTCCTATGCCGGCCGGCGCAGCGGATCAGGAGTACGAAACAGCCTTCATGGAGAAGATCCTGCCCGCCATCGATGTTTTTAAACCCGAGTTTATTATTATCTCCGCCGGATTCGACGCACATGTCGACGATCCACTGGGGCATATTTGTCTGAGTACGGGGTTTTATGGCTGGATGACACAAAGAGTGATGGAGATGGCCGATAAATATTGCCAGGGACGAATCATTTCCGTTCTGGAAGGAGGATACCATCTGCAAGCACTACCGCTTTGCGTTGCAGAACATCTGAGTGTGTTGTCGGGTCATTGAAAGCACTCACCTGCTACAGATGGAAATACACTCCGATTACTTTATAATTTTGTCCGGGTTTTCCCACTTATCTGGAACTTTTCCACTATGCGCGTGGCGTTAAAAGCACTGGGCTGTCGACTCAACGAGGCCGAACTGGAAAGTTGGAGCAATGACTTCCAGCGCCTCGGTTATTCGATTTCCGGTGATGTGAGCATGGCTGATATTGTCGTCGTCAATACTTGCGCCGTGACTCAGGAGGCGGTAAAAAAATCACGCCAGTTAATTCGCAAATCTCAACGCATCAATCCCCGGGCTAAACTTGTGGTCAGCGGCTGTTATGCCAGTCTTGAGCCTGAGATCGCGAATAAAATCGACGGTATCGACCTGTTGGTCCCTAACCGGCACAAAGACAGGCTGGCACAAATCGTAAATGACGAGTTGATTGGACAAGCCATGCCACAACTGGCCACAGTTGCAGGCGCAACAGCTTTGTTTATCCGTGGTCGTAACCGCGCCTTCGTTAAAATACAGGATGGTTGCCGTTATCGTTGTACGTTTTGTATCGTCACGGTGGCACGTGGTGATGAACGCAGCAAGGCTATAGCCGATGTCGTAAACGAAATCAATACACTCCATCAGCAGGATATCAGGGAAGTCATTCTTACTGGTGTGCATATCGGTGGTTATGGCAGTGATATTGATACCGATTTACTGACCTTGATCAAGGCCGTTCTGGCGGAGACCGACATTCCCCGGATCCGTCTTGGTTCTGTTGAACCCTGGGATCTGGGGGAGAACTTCTTCGAATTGTTTGCCAATCCGCGTTTTATGCCACATCTGCATCTGCCACTTCAAAGCGGCAGCGATACGGTATTGCGCCGTATGGCCAGACGCTGCAAGACCGCTGATTTCAGAAAGTTGCTGGTAGAAGCGCGTTCCTGTGTAAGGGATTTCAACGTCACTACAGATATTATTGTCGGCTTCCCCGGTGAGAATAACGACGAATGGCAGGAGAACCTGCTATTTATCGATAGTTGCGATTTTTCACATATCCATATTTTCCCTTTTTCCCCACGTCAGGGAACCAGAGCGGCGGCGCTGCCGGGACAAATACCCACCGCTGTGAAAAAAATACGGACGCAGCAACTGCAGCAGCTCGCTCCCAGGATGCGAATCAGAGTATTACAGCACTACAATGGCCGTGGATTCCCCGTGCTATTTGCAAACCATACCGGCACCACGACAAATGGAGAACAGGTCTATCTTGGCTACACGCCCAACTACCTCAAGGTGAAATTCGTCTCAAATGACAATTTATCATTAAAAAACCGGATTCATCATGTCAGACTGACTGGCTATGACGAACAGGAAGCCGTTTTGCTTGCCAGTTCTGCTGAGCTGCAAGATGAGGCCGTAACCCTGCCTGCCGGCGATTAAGGCTGTTCTAAAATTAAAGGGTCCTGTCAATCCTCGCTGTGTTGGGAGTCTCCTATCAAGCGCTCAACCTCTTTTAAATCCAGCAGCATAGCCTCTACCTTTCCAATCTCGTTTCGAATCTCACCAGGCTCAATATAGCCACCCAGCATG
>JAJRTU010000038.1 GCA_024278135.1 Gammaproteobacteria bacterium | reverse complement strand
TCGGCCCCGATTAACCTTATTTCAGGTGTGGTAATTTCCTCGTTAAGACGATTCTGCTTTTCTGCGGCGATATTTTATTCCTCCAAAATATTACGGCCATGGAACGCGATATCTTCTCTCAGGCGGGAAACAAAGGCGTCCAAAGGCATCGCCCCCAAATCCTCACCATCACGCGTACGCACGGCCACGGTATTGTCTTCAGCTTCTCGCGCCCCTATGATCAATTGATAGGGCACGCGTTGAATTGCTTGCTCGCGGATTTTAAGGCCGATCGTTTCATTTCTCAAGTCAGTTTCGCTTCTGAACCCCTGATTTTTCAAGGATTCTGCAATTAATTGCGCATAGTCGGCCTGCTTCTCGGTAATTGAGGCCACCACGACCTGTATCGGTGCCAGCCAGACCGGGAACGCCCCGGCGTGTTGTTCAATTAAAATACCGATAAATCTCTCCATTGAGCCCACAATCGCGCGATGTAGCATCACCGGTACCTGTTTGTCGCTATTCTCATCAACATATTGTGCACCCAAACGTCCGGGCATGGAGAAATCCACCTGAATAGTCCCGCATTGCCAAAGCCGACCAATGCAGTCACGCAGGGAAAAATCAATCTTCGGGCCGTAAAAGGCACCTTCTCCCGGTTCCAATTCCCACGCCAGGCCCTTGTCATTGAGGGCCACTTCCAGTGCTTTCTCCGCCTTGTCCCAGACCGCATCACTGCCGACCCGATTTTCAGGCCGGGTCGAGAGCTTGATGAGGATGTCATCGAAACCAAAATCAGCATAGACTTCAAACAGCAAATCAATAAAACCCGATACTTCCGTCTGGATTTGTGCCTCGGTACAAAAGATATGCGCATCATCCTGAACGAAATTACGCACGCGCATCAGGCCATGCAAGGTACCGGAAGCCTCATTTCGATGACAGGATCCGAATTCAGCCAAACGCAGCGGTAAATCACGATAACTTTTCAAACCCTGATTAAATACCTGAATATGACAGGGACAGTTCATCGGTTTGACGGCATATTCCCGATTTTCGGAAACGGTGGTAAACATGTCATCCTTGAATTTGTCCCAATGACCTGAACGTTCCCACAGACTGCGATCCACCAGTTGCGGCGTATGGATTTCCTGATAGCCATGCTTGCGCATCCGGCCACGGATATAGGCTTCCACCTGCTGGTAAATTGTCCAGCCCCGGGGGTGCCAGAACACCATGCCGGGCGCCTCTTCCTGAAAATGGAACAAATCCAGCTTCCGTGCCAGTTTTCTGTGATCACGTTTTTCAGCTTCCTCCAGGCGATGTAAATATTGCTTCAGTGCCTTTTTATTTGACCAGGCTGTACCATAAATACGCTGCAACATCTCGTTGCTGGAGTCGCCACGCCAATAAGCACCCGCCAGTTTCATCAACTTGAAGGCCTTGATTTTACCGGTACTGGGGACATGAGGACCCCGGCAAAGATCAATAAAATCTCCCTGCCGGTACAGTGACAACGCCTCTTCCGTGGGGATCGACTCAATAATTTCTGCCTTGTACTCTTCGCCCATGGCGCGAAAGAATTCCACCGCCTCATCCCTGTCCATCAAAGAGCGCTCCACCGTGATATCCTGTTTTGCCAGCTCAGCCATTTTCGCTTCGATGGCATTGATATCATCAGGGCTAAAGGAGCTTTCACAGGCAAAGTCGTAGTAGAAACCGTCTTCAATGACCGGGCCGATAGTCACCTGTGCCTCAGGAAACAGGGATTTCACCGCCTGCGCCATCAGATGCGCACAGGAATGACGGATAATCTCCAGGCCTTCAGTATCCTTATCGGTAATCAGTCGCAGCCGGGCATCGGCCTCAATCAGATGGGAAGCATCGACCAGTCGATCATCCACTTCGCCGGCAAGTGTCGCTTTTGCCAGTCCCGGACCAATGGCTTTCGCCACTTCCATTACCGTAACTGAATTTTCGAACTGACGCTCACTGCCGTCAGGAAGAGTGATAACAGGCATGTTATCTCCTTTTTTTATCAGTGGTGATCCCCACAACAGATCACGTGTGTAAAGAGACTGTTTCCGGGCATCCATACGAATGCCCGGAAAGATGTAGTGGTAGGCACGATTGGACTCGAACCAACGACCCCTACCATGTCAAGGTAGTGCTCTAACCAGCTGAGCTACGCGCCTGAAAGCGGCACAGCATACAGAATATGACCGGCAGTCCTCAAGTATTACTTGCCCAAAAGCGGAAAATAATACCGGAAAACCACCCGGGACTTAGCCACTGCCCAGCAGACTGTCAAGACTGGCAGATAATTCCGCTTTTTGTGCTTCCAGTTCATCTGTTGCATAGCCGTCGGCTGTATATTGCTCGATCATCCTGTCCAGACCGCCTATTGAGCGTCGCAATTCAAACTCTGCAGCATCGCGACTATGATCTATGATCACAGCCTCGTCGTCCGTCGCCATTGAATCTGTCATGGCAGGTGCCGCAGGTGCTGAGGCCTCTGTTGTAGCAGAGACATCCGCTTTATCGTCATTGCCACAAGCAGATACAGCAAAAGCGATAATGGCCAATAATACTAAATTCGTTGTTTTCACTTCAATATCCCCCTGTTATTTATCACTACTCATTATAATTCGGACGGTCAACAGCGACTATGCTATGCCGATCCGTTCATAATAACCAGTTCCAGGCGAAATTCCATCAGCCTTCCGAATTCTCCATTTTCTCCTTGCTCTGGGCCTCGACCACAGCCAGAGCCGTCATATTGACCATACCTCGGACAGAGGCCGTGTCATTAAGAATATGGACCGGATGGGCGACACCAATCAGCATCGGACCAACCGATACGCCACCACCCAGCATTTTTAATAAATTGTAGCCAATATTGGCCGCATCAATATTCGGCATGATGAGTATATTGGCTTTACCTTTCAGACGTGATCCAGGCAAGGCCAGGCCGCGGACCTGTTCAGACAGGGCGGCATCGGCCTGCATTTCTCCTTCCACCACCAGTTGTGGTGCGCGTTCTCGCAGCAGTGCCATGGCATCACGCATTTTGATAGCGGATTCAGAATCCCGAGTGCCGAAATTCGAGTGTGAGAGCAAAGCGATCCTCGGTTTGATGCCAAACTGCTTGACCATTTCTGCTGCCAGCAGGGTCATCTCGGTGATATCTTCAGCGCTGGGATCGGGGGTAATATGGGTATCACAAAGAAAAAAGATTCCACTGGGCAGGACCAGCGCGGTCACCGTGGAAAAATCCTTGACGCCTTCTTCCTTGCCGATGATATGGGTCACGTGGCGCAGATGGGTCGTAAACGCCCCTACCGTGCCGCACAGCATCGCATCCACTTCACCCCGTCTCAACATCAGGGCGGAAATCACGGTCGTCTGGGTACGCACAATGTTCTTCGCCTGGGTAGGTGAGACACCCTTCCTTCCCATCAGCTCATGATAGTAAGTCCAGTATTCATGATAGCGTTCGTCGTAGAGTGGATTGATGATTTCGAAATCCGTTCCCGCCTGTAGATTAATACTCAACTCACTCAACCTGCTCTCAATGACCTCTGGTCGCCCCACCAGTACCGGAAAGGCAATACCCTCCTCAATAACTTGCTGTATGGCCTGCAATACCCGACTCTCCTCGCCCTCTGCATAAATCACCCGCTTCGGTGACTGCTTGGCCTGATCAAACAGCGGTTTCATCAGGAAGCTGGTCTGAAAGACAAAGTGAATCAGCTTTTGCCGATAGACCTTGAAATCTTCGATAGGTCGCGTTGCCACACCACTTTCGATGGCAGCCCTGGCCACAGCGGGTGCGATGCGGATTATCAGTCTCGGATCAAAGGGCTTCGGTATTATATATTCAGGTCCGAATTTCATATTCCCCCCACCGTAGGCCCTGGCGACGATCTCGGAGGGTTCAGCCATGGCCAGTTCAGCAATGGCCTTGACACAGGCAATCTTCATTTCTTCATTTATGCTCGTTGCCCCGACATCCAGCGCGCCTTTGAAGATGTAAGGAAAGCACAGTACATTGTTGACCTGGTTGGGATAGTCGGACCTGCCCGTGGCGATAATGGCATCGGCGCGCACGGCCTTTGCTTCTTCCGGCAAAATTTCCGGGATCGGGTTGGCGAGTGCAAATATTAATGGCTGCTCGGCCATCAGCTTCAGCAACGCAGGCTTGAGGACCCCCGCTGCTGACAGCCCCAGAAAGATATCCGCACCTTCTATCACTTCGGCCAGGGTCCGTGCCGCTGTATCCTGCGCATACACCGACTTGTACTCATCCATTTCTTCCGTACGTCCTTGATAAACAACACCGACGATATCGGTGACGGTAATATTCTCCCGTGGCAGGCCCATACTCACCAGCAGATTGAGACAGGCGAGCGCCGCCGCACCCGCACCGGAGGTGACCAGCTTGACGTTCCCGATATCCTTACCCACGACTCGCAGGCCGTTAAGCACGGCAGCGCGGACAATGATCGACGTACCATGCTGATCATCATGAAAAACCGGGATATTCATTCGCTCACGTAATTTACGCTCAACGATGAAACATTCCGGCGCCTTGATGTCTTCCAGGTTGATGCCACCAAAGGTCGGTTCGAGGCTGGCAATGATATCGACCAGGCGATCCGGATCCCGTTCATCGATTTCCAGATCAAAGACATCAATACCGGAGAAGGTCTTGAATAATACCGCCTTGCCTTCCATCACCGGTTTTGAGGCCAGCGGGCCAATTGCACCGAGACCGAGTACGGCCGTACCATTGGAAATCACCGCGACAAGGTTGCCACGGGCGGTGAGCAGGGCCGCCTGTCCCGGATCTCTGACAATCTCATCGCAGGCCGCCGCCACACCTGGCGAATAGGCCATGGCCAAATCGTTTTGATTGGCAAGCGGTTTGGTGGCGCGGATGGCAAGCTTGCCCGGTGGATTCGCCCGATGATATTCCAGCGCGTTTTCTCTAATTTCGTCCTTCATTGACCAGGCTCCCCTTTATTGATACATATTTCTGTCGGCAGAAGATTAACTTGCCCGCTGTTCCGGGATACCCAGACCGGAAATTTGGATATGTTTGATTTCGTCACGGCATTTTGCCGCCTCTTCAAACTCCAGATCACGGGCATGTTTATACATTTGCGCTTCCAGTTGTTTTATTTTTTTCATCAGCACCTCCGGCGCCATACCGCGATACGCATTTCTTTCTTCAGCCACGTTCGTCCGACGCCGATTTGCCCCACGCGCGCCGGCATAGCCACCTTCCATAATATCCGTCACCGCCTTGCTGATGCCCTGCGGAATAATATTGTGTGCCTGGTTAAACGCCAACTGCTTCTCCCGACGCCGATCCATTTCTTCAATGGCACGCTGCATGGAACCGGTGATACGATCGGCATACATAATGGCAGCGCCATTAATATTTCGCGCCGCCCGGCCCACCGTCTGAATCAACGTGGTTTCAGAACGAAGAAATCCTTCCTTGTCAGCGTCGAGTATTGCGACCAACGACACTTCGGGCATATCCAGTCCTTCGCGCAGCAGATTGATGCCGACCAGCACATCAAATTCCCCCAGGCGTAAATCACGGATGATCTCCACCCGTTCCACCGTATCAATATCAGAATGCAAATAACGTACCTTAACATCGTGTTCTGCCAGATAATCAGTCAGATCCTCCGCCATACGCTTGGTTAAGGTGGTCACCAGAACCCGCTCATTTTCGGCGACCCGCTTGCCTATTTCCGACAGCAGATCATCCACCTGGGTGGAGACGGGGCGTATATCTATATTGGGATCGACCAGACCCGTGGGACGAACAAGCTGTTCTACTATCTGATCCGAGTGCGCCCGCTCATAGTGGCTGGGCGTTGCGGAAACATAGATAGTCTGTGGCGCCAGGCGTTCAAATTCATCGAAACGCAAGGGCCGGTTGTCCAGCGCGCAGGGCAGGCGAAAGCCGTATTCCACCAGATTTTCCTTGCGTGAACGATCACCTTTGTACATCGCACCCAACTGCGGAACGGTGACATGACTTTCATCCACTATCAACAGGGCATTGTCCGGCAGGTAGTCAAATAATGTCGGCGGCGGCTCTCCCGGTTCGCGCCCGGACAGATGCCGGGAGTAATTCTCGATACCGGAACAATAGCCAATCTCCAGTATCATCTCAATATCGAAACGGGTACGTTGCTCCAGGCGCTGCATTTCGACCAGTTTGTTGGCCTGTTTGAATTGTTCGAGGCGTTCCTGCAATTCCACTTTAATCACGTCCACGGCATCCAGCAGGATCTGCCTGTCGGTGACATAGTGAGTCTTGGGGTGAATGGTGACGCGTGGCAGTTTGCGAATAATCTCGCCGGTCAACGGGTCAAAGCGGGACAGGGATTCGATTTCATCATCGAACAATTCGATTCTGACAGCTTCCCTTTCTGATTCCGCAGGATAAATATCGATAATATCACCGCGCACCCGATAGGTGGCACGATGGAGCTCGATCTCATTGCGGGTATATTGCATCTCCGCCAGACGCCGCAGAATAAAGCGTTGTTCCATCCGCTCTCCCCGGTCGAGATGGAGTACCATTTTCAGATAGGATTGCGGATCACCCAGGCCATAAATAGCCGAAACGGTGGCGACGATGATGGTGTCCTGCCTTTCCAGCAGGCCCTTCGTCGCAGACAGGCGCATCTGCTCGATATGCTCATTGATTGAGGCATCCTTTTCGATATAGGTGTCAGTGGTCGGGACGTAGGCCTCCGGCTGGTAATAATCGTAGTAGGAAACAAAATATTCGACTGCATTATTCGGGAAGTACTCACGCATCTCACCATACAATTGCGCTGCTAGGGTCTTGTTCGGTGCCAGAATAAGTGTCGGTCTCTGCAGCTCCTGAATGAGATTGGCGACAGTGAAAGTCTTGCCGGAGCCCGTCACGCCCAGCAAAGTTTGATGTGCCAGTCCATCGCGCAATCCGGCCAGCAGGCTGGCGATGGCCTCTGGCTGATCACCAGCGGGCTGATAGTCAGACTGGAGGGAGAAAAGGTCGGTCATTTGTGACTATAACAATACACAAATCGAGTATATCACAGGGAATAAAGAGAATTGGCGGCCGGCATCGGCACCCCGGCATCAGTATCAAGCGGACACCATCCCACAAGGGCTGCCCGGTAATGTCAACATTTTCCAGTGAGAATAACTTTTGTTGACCCCATTATTCACGGGCAGTACCATACGCACCCTTGTTATTCCCCGGTAGCTCAGTTGGTAGAGCGGGTGACTGTTAATCACTAGGTCGGCGGTTCGAGCCCGTCCCGGGGAGCCATATCTCTGCTTTTCCTTTCCATTTTCATTATCACTTGCCCCGCCCGTTTTATCTGCGAGACAGCTTGAATACAGGATATGTTCTATCGCTCTTCCTGGAGTGAATTTATAATCCCTCCCTTTTCCATTGAGCATGGCGGACACTGACTCTATCGTCAGAAACAGGCGACCAGGGAAATATCTTGGCTTTAAAATGCCGAATCAGGTATTTTTCGACATAAAAAGTTTACTATTGCACTGATGGCCTGACGCTGTATTTTCCGGCAAAGCAATATGAGATTGAGTGAGCACATTGGGACATTTCCAACAGCACCTTTTAAAAGCTGACGATAGAGGGATTCATTGATAAAGACAAAGATAATCTGCACCATTGGCCCGGCAACAAATTCTTTTACCATACTGGAAAAGCTGGCGGCGGCAGGAATGAATATTGTGCGCCTGAATATGTCACATGGCGATCATGAATCAGCTGCCCGTGTCATCAAGTCCATTAAAACCCTGAATCGGAGGATTACTTACCCTGTCGCTATCCTGCTGGATACACAGGGGCCTGAAATTCGAACCGGAGACCTGGCAAATGAACTTGAGTTGAAGAATGGATCGGTCATCTCAATCAGTATCCGTGACAACAAGGATGTGGAAGAGTCATCACTGCACATCCATTATGATGATCTGATAGAAACGGTGGCGATTGGTGACCGAATCACTGTTGATAATGGCATTATCAATCTTGAAGTCCTGGAAAAGAACGAAAATGGCACGATGCAATGCAAGGTCATCGACGGCGGCATTTTAAAAAGCAAGCGACATGTCAACCTGCCCGGCATTCGCGTCAATCTGCCCGCCATCACCAAAAAGGACAAAGCTGACATCCTGTTCGCACTGGAACAACAGGTGGATTTCATTGCACTTTCTTTCACGCGGGAAGCCGGGGATATTCGGGAACTGAAGAAGTTGATGTCAGGAAAGGTCGATAAAATAAAAATTATCGCCAAAATAGAAGATCAATCCGGCGTCCAGAACCTCGACGAAATTCTCGAAGAGGCGGATGGGATTATGGTGGCGAGAGGCGATCTGGGTGTGGAGATCAATGTCGCCGAATTGCCGAACGTGCAAAGACGCATCATTCAATCATGTGCAGAGAAAGGTAAACGGGTTATTGTCGCTACCCACCTGCTGGAGTCCATGATAGAAAACCCGATACCCACCCGGGCGGAAGTCACTGACGTGGCCAATGCCATTTATGAAGAAGTGGATGCCATCATGCTGTCCGGGGAAACCACCATCGGAAAATATCCCGTCCGTTGTGTTGAACAATTGGTGGAAATTGCCGAGTCCACGGAATCTTTTCCGGGGCTTAACTTCACGAAAAATCTGAATCGTGACGAGGACAAACAACAACTGGCCATTACGGCCGTACAATTGGCCGACTCATTGAAGGCCAGGGGCATTGTCGTCATTACGCGTCGTGGTTTTATGGCGGATTATGTGAGTAATTGCCACCCCCAACATGCCAGAATTTATGCTTTTACCAATAATTCCCAAACCCGACGACGTTTGATGTTGAACCGTAATATGTCGCCTTTTCGAACGGCTTTCAGTAAAGACCCTGAGAAAACCCTGCAAATTGCATTCGATGTATTGAAAACGAGAGTGTCGTTCGAACCCGGGGACAAGGTAGTGGTTATCTCTGATGTGCTGGCAGGCTCCGGGATTGATGCTATTCAGATTCGACTCATCCCCTGATTTCGTTCTCCTGCAGGAGAAATACTCTTATCGTTTATCTCACTTTAGTTTAGTCCTGATTTTCAAATAAAGGGTAGAGTAGAAAGCAGGTTATCACGTACCCGTATTAAAGGGGTCACCCATTAGTCATTCTCCGTCAAGTAGGCACAATTAATCTATCCTGAATGAACAGGATAATATCCAAACACGTTGCCAATCTAATCCACACCCGCTATTTCATTGGTCAGTTGTCGTATCAAACTAATACGCAACAGTCACCCATCAGGATCTAGTAGTTCTATTTAAACCACCCTGGCTTTCGCCCCAGAAAATAGTCGGCGCCAAACATTGTCCACATAGTTTTTACAAAATCATGGCCTTAGTGATGACCAACCTCTTGGTCGGTTCAATGTTTAGGCGTATTAGTGGATGCGGTGCAGATGGTATTGCTTGATGGCCCGGACGTGATGTTGCCATTTAATCCCCAGCCTGTCTCAGGCCTCGACCATATCGCGGTACATTGCTGGTAAGTATTCCGGCTTATTCAAGACAAAGGCGGCGGCGATGACTTCCCCGGTACTGGCGCCGCTGCTACCGTTTCAATAATCTTTTCTATTTCCCATTTCGTCTGTTGATTAATTTTTAATGCTCCTGATTTTTTCACAGTACGCCGTTCGCGCTGTTTGCATCTTTGAACCTGCATCGCGCGCAGGGCTGTCAAGGGCAGCGCGTTGTTGGCGCTGTGCATTTTACCCTTGACAGACCGAGCACGGTGCTACGCTGTTGATGCAAACAGGGGGAACGTTTTCGATGCTGAACGCAGGATGAACAACCCGCAGAGCGACCTTATTATGCGGCAGAGCGGACTGTGAACATTCCTTAGTGATAAACAAGTGATGTTCATAGCGCATAATCCCGCATTATGTTACTTGGCCGCCAACAGCCCCTGAGGGGTTGGGGGTCAGAGCGTTTAGATTGCCTTCCCTGGGGCCGCATTTGACAACCCCGGGGAACATTATTCTTTGCGAGACCAGGGATGGCCACCTTATTGCTTTGTGCCGGGAACAGGTAAGCCTACCCGTGATAGACAACGGGCTTTTCTGTTGCCGGCATTTGTTAATGCCGCAATACTTCCCGCGTTGTTGCCTACAGGGATTGTAGGTAAGGGGCGCTAGCAGGAGCGGAAGCTTTTGCGGGATGTGTTGCTCCTTATTATTTCTTGATGCTAAACCACGGCGATGATCTCAAACACGCCAGAGATGCAGCGCGGCGCAGTCCTTGCCGGACTGGAGGCCGTTGTGAATACCGGAAGACCAAGCAAGGAGTGTGACGCGCGGGAACGAAGGGGCAAACGAAGCCGGGAGTGTTACGGATCCCGTGATGCAGCTGGCGCGGGCCTTGCGCTTTTTAGCAAGGCGCGTGACAGCGATCTGCAAGCCTCCGTACTGTTCACCTATTCCGCTATCTGTTTGGCAATCGTAGGCCGTTGTCTTGGCGGGCGTGTGACAAGCTGATGGCCGCTTTTGCGTTGTCTCTCTTGATAATAACGGCCTATGGCCTTGATATCGTAATCAAAGCGTGCGGCTATCCGGTCTCGTATTTCCCGGACTTCTTCAACGATGGGGTCTTTCCACGTCATATGCATACTCTCCTAATAATTCTTCTGCGGTACAGATTATCGGTGCGATATATCCATGGTCTTCACTATGGGATTTTATCGCTTCAAAGCTTTGGGCATTGGCAATATGGGCACAGTTCCACGTCAACAGATAGTTGATCCCATTGACACACGCCAACCCGATATGCAGCGCATCGGTCGCCGCCTTCGCCGGGACTATCTGGCTGCTGACCAAACTTTCGGCAAAGCTTACCACTTCATCGCTAACGTTGAGTAACTGGATATCTTCCAGTACCGCCAGTCGGGCAGCGGCCGCTTCCAGATCGCCTTGACCGGCCTCATCTTCCACCACTTCCGAGACAAACAATTCGAAGTGACTTCGGCGTTTTTCCCACCAGTCACGGGTGATCACCTGATGCCCGGCCACCACTACATCCCGACTTGGACGGCTGGTTAGATAGCTTATAAAACTCGTTTCCAGATACACACTTTTCTTCATCTTACTTGCCATTATACGCACTTTCCTGTCTCAATCATTTCCTCACCCAGGTTCTTTTTGGGAGAGATAACCAGGGAAGGTGCTTTATGGTCGTGGAAGGGACACAGGCCAATGTAATCCTGGCCATGCTGCTTGAGTTCGATACCGTGAGTCTTCACCAGGCATTGCAGGGAGATCTCTGTCTTTAAGCGCTCTATCTCAGAATCAGGTATGCGTGCCATTTCCGTCTCTCGCCTAAAAACCTGTCAAGCCCCCTATAAGCACTTTTTTCAAAAAATTCAGGCTTGGCAAAGTTGTGCTTTAAATATAAGATAATCCTATATTGCAACACAAGACTAAGTTATGTCAAACCCAGAACTCTTAAAATCCGGGGGTATAATCTAGGCTGATGTTTATCTGCTTGGAGGTGTCCCTGTGACCACTGAAGTCACCGCCGTCGAGATTGGACAACGGCTGGCGCAACTGCGTAAAGAGAAAGGCATTACCCAGGGAGAACTGGCTGATATTCTCGGGCTCTCTCAGCCGATGGTATCGGACTATGAACGGGGTGAGCTACGTTTACACGGTGAGTTGATTGTTGAGATCACGACACTACTGGGGATCAGTGCCGATCAGTTGCTGGGGATAAAAGCAACATCTCAAAAGAATGGGGAGTTCAAAAATCGTCGTCTATCCCGACGGCTGCAGGCGATTGATCAATTACCCAAACGCGATCAAGATGCCTTGTTCAGAACGATTGATGCATTTATCTCAAAGACGTAAAAGAGGTGATATTGGTCACGGTTTATCCATCACAACTAGCAACTCGAAGGCATACTGGTAGTCCTGGATATCGTTGTCCATGCCCGCCTGGCCGAGGGCGCTGCGGGTCTCAATGGTGTCTATGAGGCCGGTCTGACTGTCAAAGGCGGTATAGCTGCGTACCCCGTTGCCCAGTTCGATTTGCGTCAACTGCCCGGCGGCGTTTTGGGTTTCGCTACGCCAGTAGAGACTGTTGTCATCGGTATTACGCACCGTGCTGAGGTAACCGTCCACGGTGTAGTTGTGCACCACACTCAGGCCAAAGGGGTGATCGGGGCTGACCGGATAGGTGATGGTGTCCACCCGGCTGTGGATGTCGTAGGTCTGGCTGCGACTATAGACCTCACCGGCGTCCTGAAGGCTGTTGTTGTTATCGTCTATCCAGGTGGTGGTGGTATCGGGCAGGCCAAAGGCTTCATACAGATAGGTCTTCACATCGCCTTCGCCACCGGTCACTTTGACCCGCTTGCCGATGCTGCGGTCGGCCTGGCCGTCGGGGTAGGTGTCCCCGGCAGCGGCGACAAAGTCATAGACCCAGGTGCTGGTGGCCTGATTGGCCCCACCATCATCGTCAACACGGCTGATGAGGCGTCCCAGCAGGTCATAGCTCATGGTCGTGGTCTGCCCTTTGGCATCGGTCTGGCTGGTCAGCTCGCCCAGCACGTTATAGACATAGCTCCAGCTGCCCATGTCGGGGTCGGCCATGCTTGTCTTGCGGCCCCGGATGTCGTAGCTGTTGGTCGTGCTGATGGCGGCACCGTTAACATCGGCAATGACCTCGATGAGGTTCCCAAAGGGATCGTATTCATAATCCGTCTCGATCAGGGCGGCATCGATGACTTTGCTGAGTTCACCGCGGGCATTGTTGACGCGGGTATTCACCTGCAGTTTGTCATTGGTGACACTGACACTCAAGCCGTTATACGCCGTCGTGGTTTGACTCCCATCAGCGGCGGTCTCGGTGACGGGCCGGCCGATACCATCGTAAAGGACACTGTGCCAGTCGATGTCAATGGCGGCGGTACCGCTAAAATACGGCCGGCTCTTTTGCTCAAGCTGGCCGAAAAAAGCCATGCTGCCAGTTATCTGCAGCGGCACTACCAGGCCAGTGAGCGCCGCGTGTGCAGGGTATTGAGACTAAACCGGAATACGAAGCGCAACCTGGCGCGGGAGAAGCCGTTGACTGAGAATGTCCAGCCTGTGATTGAGCTCTCGGCACAAAAGATGCGCTGGGGTTATCGGAAAGTCTATGACCGGATGAAGTTGGATGGGGCAAAAATTAGTCGAGAGCGGGTCCGATTGATCCGCAAGATGGGAGGCCTGCAGGTACGAAGAAAGCAGCATAAGAAGCGTTATCCGGGCACGAACAGTCCGCTACTGACGGCAGACTATCCCGGCCATGTGTGGGCCTATGATTTTGTCATGGATGCGACAGACTATGGCAGCCGGGTGAAAATACTGACAGTGGTGGATGAATTTACTAAAGAATCGTATTTCATTGCCCCCCGGCGTTCCTTTACCTCGGGCGATGTGAAGCGTGAATTACGCCGGTTGTTTGCTCTACATGGGCAACCGGACTTTATTCGCAGTGACAACGGGAGCGAGTTCATTGCCGGGGCGGTACGGGAATTATTATCAGAATGGGGTGTGCATACGCACTTCATTGAGCCAGGCAAGCCCTGGCAGAACGGATACAACGAGAGTTACAACGGCATTCTCAGGGATGATTGCCTGAACAAATGGCAATTCCGATCCATCCGTGAAGTGAGCATGATCATTCATCAGTGGGTCGAGGAATACAATACGTATCGTCCCTCGTTGTCGTCATGGCTCCTCCCAAAAAGCAAGAGAGCATAGTAAATAGTTTAAGAAACAATGCGTTGAGAGGTGTCCCGGGATATATTGACAGCTAGTTTCTGTTGTAGATATCCTCGAAACGCACGATATCATCTTCTCCAAGATACGAACCGGACTGCACTTCAATAATCTCCAAAGCACTTTCCCCTCTGTTGGATAATCTGTGTTTCACGCCTATGGGAATATAAGTGGATTCATTTTTCTGCAAGGTGATGTTCTCCTCTCCTATTACGACTTCAGCTGTTCCTCGCACCACAATCCAGTGTTCTGCGCGATGACGATGGAGTTGCAGAGACAAGCTGTGTCCCGGGTTAACTGTAATGCGTTTCACCTGAAAACAATCTCCCTTGTCAACAGTATCGTAACTGCCCCACGGTCGATAAACCTTTCGATGAAGCGCAGCCTCCTGTCGGGAATGCTCCTTTAACCAGGAAACTATTTCTTTCACATCCTGCGAGCGTTCTCTCGATGCAACCATGACCGCATCTGCGGTTTCAACAATGACCATATCGTTTATCCCCAGCGTGGAAATAAATCGGTTTTCCGCCATTATCAGACTGTTCCCGGTGTCTATTGCATGGACATCCCCTGTCATGACATTTCCATTTTCATCTTTGCTGCTGATCTCCCAAATCCCTTTCCAGGAACCTACATCCGACCAGAAGGTGTCAAGCTTGATAACGGCACTGCTGATATCGGTTGATTTATCCAGTTTTTCCATTACCGCATAGTCTATTGAATCCGTCGGACAGGCTTTAAAAGCATCTTCGCCCAGGCGAAGGAAATCAGCATCAACTTTTGCAGCGGCAAGCGACTTTTGACAAGCGGTGAGTATTTCCGGAGAACAGTTTCGAATTGCCTCAAGCCAGATGGCGGATTTCATGACAAATATACCGCTGTTCCATAAATAATTGCCTTCCTGCAGATAACGCTCTGCCGCCTCCCGATCAGGTTTTTCAACAAATCTGTGAATAGCAAATGCAGAACCGGTTTTACCATCAAGGGACAGCACGTCACCATACTGTATATATCCGTATCCTGTTTCCGCACCGGCAGGAAGTATGCCAAACGTCACAAGATATCCCAGGTCCGCGAGTTCAGCCGCCGCCAATACTGCCTCACCGAATTTCAGCCGGTCCGAAATTTTATGATCAGCCGGCATCATGACAAGTATCGACTCCGGATCATCCTGCATGAGTGCGGCAATTGTCAAAGCAGGTGCGGTATTTCTCCCTGTCGGTTCCAATACAATTTTTGATAAATTGGCAGCACACTCTCTTGCCTGTTCAGCTACCAAAAACCGATGATCTTCATTACATATCACCAGTGTCGCACCAATTTTAAAATCACTGCTCTTCAATGTTTCACTGTTTAACCTGGCAAAGGTATCCTGCAATAACGTCTTGTCGCTATCCAGTTTCAGATATTGTTTCGGGAATTGCTCTCTGGACAAGGGCCATAATCGCGTACCGCCTCCACCAGCCAAAACTACCGGAATAATTCTTTTATTCATTTTTTATCCTGTCAATTATTGATTAACTATTTCATCCAGTTTGTTTGCCATGCCTGAAACATCAATACATTCCATAATTGATTTTGCCAGTTTCTTCTGCCGGATAAATGTTCATGCCAAAGCTGCCTCACCATCTCGGAATTCAACAAGCCTTGCTCATCCAACTTCTGCTTATCCAGCAAATCTTCAGCCCAGCCTCGCAACGGACCACGTAACCAGTTGCCTACAGGCACCCCAAAACCCATCTTTGGCCTGTTAAACAATGATTCGGGAACGTAACGTGACAGTAGTTGGCGGAGCAACCATTTCCCCTGACCGTTCCTGACTTTCATTTCCATCGGCACCCCCCACGCAAATGCAATAACATTCGGATCAAGAAAAGGAACCCGTGCTTCCAGAGAACAAGCCATTGTTGCTCGATCAACTTTCGTCAAGATATCTCCGGGCAAATAGTTCACAGCATCAAGAAACATCATTTGAACTCTGAAATCCTCTGCCTTTAACGAACTTGCTCCGTAAACAACACCCGTTTGTGCTTCACGGGCACCAATAACCAGATCGCTGCAGTTGTGCCAATCAGACACCAATTCCCGATATAAAGCCTGCTCATCCTCTGACTTGATTATACCCGCCAACTTGTACGCCCTGTCACCGACCGGAAAATTTCTTAATTTCGCGGGAAGCATCCAGTCGATCGCAATACGCAATTTATCCCAGCTTGCCGGCGACAGACTGGTTATCATACTTCCTGACAATAACCTCAATACATTGGGAAAGTGTTGAGCATTATCCCATATCCGCATTGCCATAAAATGTCGCCAGTAACCGGCAAACAGTTCGTCACCGCCGTCACCCGATAATGACACGGTAACATTTTTTCGCGCCATAGTGGCCAGCAAATAGGTGGGTATTTGTGAACAATCAGCAAAGGGTTCATCGTATATTTGCGGCAATGCCGGTATAACATCCATCGCTTGTTGTGCCGTGACATACAATTCCGTGTGTTCAGTTCCTATATGCCGGGCAACAGCTTTAGCATAAACAGCTTCGTCATATTCCGCTTCGTTAAAACCGATGCTGAATGTCTTAACAGGCCTGTCGCTTCTGGATTGCATCAGCGCGACAATAAGGGATGAATCAATCCCCCCGGATAAAAAGGCCCCCAACGGTACGTCAGATACCATTCGCATCTCGATGGCATCAGCCAGTATCTTTTCAAAATTATTGATAGTGTCTGTTTCACTATGCGCATCGGGTTGAGCAATCCCGTTTTCAACGACATCCTGCAACGACCAGTAGGGTTCGGGATCAGGTAAACTGCCTTGTTTATCGGGAGAAATGATTATTATGGAACCGGGAACCAATTTGTGGATGCCCTGGTAGATTGAATATGGAGCAGGCACATATCTATATCGAAAATAGAGGGCCAGAGCATCACGGTTTATAACAGGCTGAAAGTTTCTGTATGCGCGCAGGGCCTTCAATTCAGATCCGAACAGGAACACATCTCCTGCCCAGCCATAATACAGCGGTTTCTCTCCCATTCTATCGCTGGCGAGATGGAGTTGGCGTTCGTGCCTGTCCCAGATCGCTATTGCAAACATACCATTAAAACGCTGAATCGCCTTTTTCACACCCCATTCAACGACAGCCGCCAACAAAACTTCAGTATCAGAATGTCCTCGAAATGAATGCCCTGCCCGCTTCAGCAATGCACCTAATTCTTTGAAATTGTAAATCTCTCCATTAAATACTGTAACGAATCTACCACAATCAGACTGCATCGGCTGATGCCCCTGTTCTGAGAGATCTATGATTGAAAGTCGTCTATGTCCCAGGGCAATTCCGGCTTTTTCGTCGATCCATATACCCTGATCATCGGGGCCTCTGTGAGAAAGTACATTCGTCATATCATTTACGACAATATCCAGCTCGGCAACGCCGGCGCCCCGCATGCCTGTCAATCCGGTTATTCCACACATATCAGTAAACTATCAAAGCCTGAACATTCTGTCTTCCCTATTCTTTTTCACCTCAGCAAGCGTTATTATTACCATTGGCTATTCCTTTTGTATTACGAAACAATATAAATGTCCCGGGAACAGCAATATACAAGCAGACAGACTAACAGCATTATTGATAACATCGGTTGTACAGGCGTATTCAATATTCAGAGTTGCTGTAGTCGGCTGATATTGTTATGTATTTTAATCTTATCTTAACTCTGATATGGGTGGGTATTTCGTAAATATCAAATATATGATGTTGATTTCAAGCGCAATCCCGGCTCGTTTTTTTGAAATGACTCATTGATTTTCAACTATATCTTTAACTAAAAATGCAAGAAAAAGGTAGATTTGATAAAGCACATGACAATTTGAATCCGTCATGGGTGATGGTCTCAATATTCGCAGTGATTGCCTCAATCTTAACTGTTTATCATTCCCTGCTGATTCCAGATCCTCTTTCCATATTCTATGTCATCATAATTTCTCTGTTATTCACCTTAGCCATCATATTTGTCATATTTTCCACCAGTAAAAATATTAACAATCTGAAATACCTGTCAAAATCAAGCATATTTCTTTGTGTCTATATATTGATAATCGTCTGGTTAGGTATTAACAAAACGATTCCGGAACATGAGGAAATACTGGAATTTCAGACCAAAAGAATTGAGCTGATTTACTGGAATACAAAAAAGGAGCCTGGGGGGACAAGGGCGCTATCATTACTTTATATGCGTGCGAAACCCGCAATAGCTAGAATAGAACCTAATGCCAATCATTGGGGAACGAAGTTAATGCAGGTCTATCTGGAAGATCAGATTAACAACGGCGCAGAATTACATTATACCGATGGCAGGTATTCGCTGGCTGATGATATGTATGAGTTGGCAGAAGCCATTTTCATCTATTCAAGTAGAGATACAGCCCATACCTGGTATCAAAGGGCATATGAATACGGCCGAAAGGATGCTTTGGAAAGGTATAGTGAAAGAATGAAATATTACAGATGAAAACTGACAGTTGTAACGCTTGACGATAAAACAATACTATATTTTAATTTGAGATATATCGACACATGAAAAAATACAACCCGATAATCAAGACCACATCGTTACTGTTTCTGTTTTTCTTTTGCTCGGAAGCAAATGCGTATATTGATCCGGGCAGCGGCAGTCTTATTCTGCAGGGGTTAATCGCCGGTATAGCAATGGGAATGTACACACTTAAACTCTATTGGTACAAGATTAAGAATTTCTTTACACCCAGGAAAAAGGAAGAGAACGTTGAAGAAGAAGAATGATGGAGCAAATAACAATTCTTTATCTTTATCGAATAAATATATAATAATAGCGTTATTCTCTCTACAGCCTGTTGTAAACTTCGCTTCCTTTAATGTTGGCGAAGCGGGGTTTTCCCTGTTCAGATCATTTTTACATTTTTTACTGTTATTTTGCATCGGATTGATTTTTGTTGGTATCAGCAACAAAATCCTCAGGAGGATATCAACAACAAATCTTTCTCTATTTTTTGGACTTGTCGTATTTGTTACTTTTAACGGCTATCTAATTGACAATTTCGTATTCGAAAATTTACATGATCTCATTAATATCACACCAAGAATACGACATGTTCTCGCAATATATTTTTTACTTATAATAGCCTGCGGACTACTGACTTACTTTATCTCCCGGTTTGATAATCTGAGATCAATCATTATAGTTGCGTTTATTGCCATAGTTGTTACTGATTCTATATCAACAGCAAATTCACTGATTACTGCCGCTAAAATAAACAAACCGTTCAAACCGACTGACATCATTCACAAAGCTGCACGTCCTTCCGTTACAGCTGAGCAGAATAAACCAAAGCCCAACGTCTATTTTATTTTGCCGGATATGATGTTTGGGAAAGTAATGTTCGATAAATATAATATCGAGGAAGATATTCTCGATGGGATTGAAAATCGTGGCTTCAGAACAATAAAAAATGCCTTTGCCAATGGGCCTGTCACCTATTTTTCCCTGCCCCACATATTTGGTATGGAGTATTATCTTAAGGATGGAGAAAGAATAAGTAAGGAGAAACTACACGGTGAAATAAGAAAAATATTTGGTAAAGGCAACAAAGTTTATACGGAATTCAGAAAGCGTAATTACAAAATATTTTCTTTAGACGACGGCTACCTGCCGAGTAATTGCAAAATAGGGGAAGATCTTTGTATACACAAACCCGTAAGTAGTTTTCATAGTCAACAAGATCTTCGCTTCCTGGAACGTACGCCACTGTTAAGGGCTCTGGATGTAGTGGATATGAAGTTCAACATTTTCAGTACCCCTCTTAATTTATGGGCATTTCCAAACAGGGTTGAAATCCCCGATCTTTTGGACAGTTTCCCGGATCCTGATGAAGGACCTTTCTTTTTCTATATTCATATCGGGCTGCCACACTATCCGCTACGCTTCGATGAGAACTGCAACTACACACGATTTGACGATACTGCAATTGCTTATTCGCAACAGTATAAATGCGGTGTTAAATACATTGAATTGCTTCTCGATACTATTCTTGAAAAGGATAAAGATGCACTGATTGTTATTCAATCCGACCATGGTGTCTCTTTTCCCGGTCAGCATTTAAAACAGGTTGAAGAATTGCAGTTTGATGAGATCCAGGAAGTGCTCAGTATCTACAGCGCTTTCAAATTACCCGATAATTGCAGCAGATATCTACACGATGATTTGACACCGGTCAATACTTTCCGAATTGTATTTGCCTGTTTGGATAATAAGGAGCCGGAACTGCTGGATGATAAAAGTTATCTTGTGTTTTACCCTAAATGGCCGTCAGGTGGGAAAGTACGGGAATGGCATCGTTAAAATCATTATCAGATAATATTTTTATGACTAATAACGAAGACAAGAGAGTATCCAGTTCATACAGGGATCCGAAGGGCTATGTATATAGAATGGACAATAAGATTTATCGCTCGATTACTCAGTACGGTATTGGCGATTTTGAAGCAGTTGACGACACTGGTTTATTCGCGGAGTTGGTCAAGGACAAGCTGTTACTTTCGTGGGAAGAAGTCAGCAACATTGATACCAGTCAATTCCCGGAGGAACCCAAAAAATTAATCGAGCACCCTAAACTTGATTTTATTTCATATCCATATGAATGGACATTCTCTGCTTTAAAAAAGGCTGCCTTGCTTCATCTCGATATTCAAATACGGGCTATCGAAAAAAATGTCGTGCTGACGGATGCTTCCGCCTATAACATTCAATTTAAAGGCCCCACACCTGTTTTTATTGACCACTTGTCTTTT
>JAJRTU010000037.1 GCA_024278135.1 Gammaproteobacteria bacterium | reverse complement strand
TTTTAATCGAAGTTTGGGTGGAAAGGATCGTTTATGGCCTTATTATCTCATTTGGTAATCGCTATGGCTAAAACTTCGCTGGTCAATTCAAGTTATTTTGTATGTGTTTTCAAATGCTTATTTATTTTCGTCCGGGCACTAATTAGCACCAGCGTAGCAGGTTCGGAAACTGAATTTTGTTTATAGGTGATTGCGGCAATCACCGAGAGATCCGGAAGGAGTAGAGGGCTGATAAAACCAAAGCCACTCAGGAGAAAATTTGGTGAGAGTCCCCCAAGCCCACTTGCTGCCAGCGTAACAGAAGACTCGAAGGCTGTTGCGGCAGCGGCAATTGCGGCGTCGAGTATTTGCTTCTCCGCCAGTGTCGCCTGGTCAAACGCAGCCTGATTGTCTAACAGCGCCTGTTGGTAATTTGCCTCCGCTGCGGCCAATAAGTTGTCCCTTTCCTGTGCTGTGATCTCACTATTGAGAAATCGGGTATATATATCCTGCTCGGTTTGTATTTTACTCTGGTTCGCAAAGGCATCTGCACTTGCTTTTTCCTGAGCCGGGATTGCGACCGCTGTGTTGTATATGTTTTGTGCGGAGGCCAGGGCGGCATCTCGTACTGCACCGGCATCCACATATTTTTGCAAATATTCTTCCTGGGCTGCACTGAGGCCAAATGTACTGACGGTGGTATCGAAATTCTCAGCGGCGACGGCAACACTCGCATCAAACACAATTCGCTGGGGAATTGTTTCATTATCAAATATCGCCTGGCTTTCTTTTAATTTTTGTGATTTCTCCAGTGCGGATATCGCCAATCTATCATCCCTTTCCTGTGCCGTGATCAGACCGTCCAGAAACAAAATAACAATAGAGTTTTTTTCCGCCGCATACGCGCTAATAATAGATTGGTCACGACTCAGTTTGTTGATGTTCTCTGCACCAGTCGTCGAGTCAAATATTGACTGGGCAATATTTATCTCAGCGGATTTATCCTGCAGGGCGGCTGTATATTGAGGAACAAAACCAAGCGCTTCTGATTCTTTCAATTCCTTGTCAGTTGCAAAAAGGCGCATCACATACGGGGCAGCCACCGTCGGGTTGTAGTGTGAAATTGCCGGGGTATACGCTTCAAAGCTGTAGTCCCAGTTCAGTGGCGTCACGACAGAGCCGGACAGGATTGCTGTTTCGAAATCATCAAAAAACTGTATCTGAAATTCATGCAGATTGACGCTCTTGTCAATGGAATTGTTAATAAGTGAAATCTCATAGGTAATCCCGGAGATACCGGATGACGTGGTGATTAGAAGATCAGAATCGACTATCGTTGCATTCACTGATGCAAATGGAATCCATGCCAAATAGAGTGAGATTAAATATTTTATTCTACTTATATTCATTATCCACTCCCAATGCGTCTATGGGCAAGAATATGCCTGTGGCGAACTTTGTCGTTGGCGTGCTGATTAACATCGAAAACACGGTGCGTGTCCGCTTTCCTGTGATCGAGTTATTCCAACAAACATAAAAATGCCGGAGTGAAGTTGCTCCGGCACCTTTGATAATCAAGGCAAGACTGAATTAACAGACTGCTTTACGTTTTTTCCTGCCAATGACCGCGAGCAGGCCCAGCGTGAGTAAACCGAGGCTGGTCGGCTCAGGCACATCTACCGGGTTGTAGTCATCCCGAAATTCCAGGTTCAGGATATCGTGGTCACCGCCGGCGGCACCGGTGCCTGATGTAAAGCCGATAAACGCATTAGGTGAGCCAAGAACTGATTCAAGGTCAACGGTATAACTGAGGAAGGCACTGGCTGAGCGAATACCGTTGTCGGAGATACGTACTTCCAGAAGGTCAGTCAGACCATTGTAATCGATCCACGCAGACCAGATGGCGCCGTTGTTCATGCGCGGCGTAACAGAGCGTTGCACAACCGAGTTAACGTTGCCGTTAATATCGATACCGACATGATTGCCATCGTAGTCATCCCAGTATCCGTTGTTCCAGGTATCAAACTCGATACCGACGCTGTTGGCCAGGCCCTGATATCCAATGCCGCCGCCCGATCCCCCGGCTGTGTTGGAGACAGTCTGAATGACAAAGACGAGACCGTCAGCACCTTGTCCGTCACTATCGCTGATACCAATCGGGTCGGTGATACGGAAATCAAATGCCGCACTAAAGGAAGCCTGGTTATTCAGGGAAATGGTGTTGGTCAGGAAAGCACTGCCCGATTGACTGAGACCGTCGGTCAGTCGTAGTGCATTTCCGACCGGGTTGCTGATAGTTGCTGCCGAGCCGTTCAACTGGAAGGCGGACAGATCCGAGAAATCACTGTAGGTGATGGTTGTCGCACTGACACTCAAACTGGCAAGTGTGAGCACTGCAATCGATAGCGTATTTTTCATATTAATACTTCTCATTTTTATTGAAGTTTCTTGTCTGGAAGAATCAGGCCGATGGGGCAGTTGTCTACCTGTTGGCTGCAGCATCGACATTCTAAAATATGTAACCCTGCTACCAATCAGCAAAATATACGCCAAAATAAAAATTATAATATAAAACAATGGGTTATATTTATACGGTGATTCGGACAGGAACAAAGTGTAAGTTCTCCCGACATTCCAGGGCCGTGTTATGCTTAAGATCACGAATAACTATACTGTTTAATAATCAATTTATTTAATGAATACAAAGTATTATAGAGTAAGCATCACTGTATGAGCTTGTAAGAGTTTTCGACTTCCCGAACACATTTCGGTATCAGAATACAGCTCCATGTTTTCCACAATGAGTAATGGAAAGCGAAAAATCGGTGTCACGACAACAGAAAGTAGCGAGACGATGGCGTTTGTAGTTCTTGGCAAGCGGGCCGAACAGACCCAACTCGATGGTATAAATCCAGTCCTGAAAAAATCCAGCAGGTTTTAATCCGGATCGGCGCGGCCAATCAGGAGCCGGTCAGACACCGGCATCTTTCAGGGATGGTTATCTGTTTTTTCTGCAGAAACCAAGAGCGGCCAGACCCATGCCCAACAGAGTGAGTGAGAGGGGTTCCGGCACTGATGCTGCCGGCCCGGAGTCCATTGACCAGTTAAAAATACCATCCATGTGCGCGACGCGGTTGGCGATTCCGCCAAACAGACCCGCACGACTTTCGATGCTTGCGGTATATTGCTGTCCCGCCAGGATCTGACGGGAAGTCGAACCGGTGGTACCGGCAGTTAATATCGTTTGACCGCCGCCTGCACCATTTAGAAAAAATGTAAAACCCGAAAGCCCGAAGCTGTCGTTTGTGCTCAGGTCGATGAGAACCTCATAGTCCAGCGAAAACAGACCGTTAAGGTCTGCAATAAAAGTATAGGACCAGATATTCCCCACATTGATGGATGCCTCAGATACCGATGTATTGTTGACACTGTCCCAGCCGATATCATTAAATAAAACCTGGCCTTGTGCTGTGTTGGCCCAGGTGGCCGTTCCGGATCCGGAGGTGACTAAACTGCCACCTGAAGATATGGATATTGCCTGCACACTCACCGGTCCCAGAGTATTGATTGCAGCTCCCTGACTTTGGCTGTCTGTATCTGTCACCAATCCGGCACCATTTGAATTTGATTCTGCAATCAGGTTGAACGATGAACTGACGGCGATGACAGCGGCGAGGGCTGTATTACTGATTCCCGTCAATACCAGTCCGGCAAAGAGGAGAGCAATTGTTTTGCCGCGTCTTAAGGGAATCGGCAATCTGGCGTCGAAATGACTGTTCATGAAATTAATCTCCTGTTTCCAACAGCAATATTAGAGTGCGAAACACCCCTGTCGCATGTTTCATGCCATTTCATAATAGGTAACAAATACAGCGAGTTAACAAACCACCCCCTAAATATATTTGGACAAGTGTAAATAATCTCGACGTAAATTGGACTAACGAAGGTGTCAGGCACCTTTCAGGGTAAGCAGTTGATTTTATTCTTGTTGTTAAAAATGAAATCACTCATCGGTGACGCAACCCTCCGCTGCAGACTTTACGTTTTTTATGTATTTATAAAGCGTGCCACGATGGGCCTTGTAGGCCGGCATAGTCCATTCATCAAGGCGTTTTGCCATTTCTTCATCTGAAATTTCCACTTCAATCGAGTTTTGCCTGGCGTCGATGGCGATGATGTCGTTGTCTTTCACCAGCGCGATCGGGCCGCCTTCCTGTGCTTCCGGTGCCACATGTCCAATGATGAAACCGTGAGAGCCACCGGAAAAGCGACCGTCGGTGATCATGGCGACATCGTTGCCCAGACCGGCACCGATCACAGCCGAAGTCGGTGTCAACATTTCCGGCATACCGGGACCGCCCTTGGGTCCTTCATAGCGGATGATAATAACGTTGCCTTTTTCGATCCTGTTTTCTTCCAGCGCTTTCAACATGTCTTCTTCTGAATCAAAGACCTTAGCCGGGCCTCTGAAGGTAAGACCTTCTTTACCGGTAATCTTGGCAACCGATCCTTGCGGAGCGAAGTTCCCTTTGAGGATACGGATGTGACCGGAATCTTTTATGGGTTTATTCAATGGCCTGATAATCTGCTGACCTGATTTCAGCCCGGCCACCTCTGCCAGATTATCGGCCAGGGTCCTGCCGGTGACTGTCATGCAGTGGCCATGGATAAAATTATTTTCGAGCAGATACTTCATTACCGCAGGCACACCGCCGACATGATGTAAATCTTCCATGACATACTGGCCACTGGGCTTTAAATCGGCAAGAAAAGGTGTGCGATCACTCACGCTCTGGAAATCATCAATGCCCAATTCCACGTCAACAGCGCGGGCCATCGCAATCAAATGCAGCACCGCGTTCGTTGAACCCCCGAGTACCGTAATCAGTACCATGGCATTTTCAAAGGCCTCGCGGGTCATGATGTCGCGTGGCTTGATGTCTTTTTCCAGCAGGTGTTTAATCGCTGCGCCCGCGCGGAAACACTCCTCCATTTTTCCCGGATCCACGGCGGGCGTTGACGAGGAGTAGGGCGAAGACATGCCCATGGCCTCAATGGCAGAGGCCATCGTATTCGCCGTATACATACCGCCACAGGCACCGGGGCCGGGACAGGATTTTTTGACCACGTCCAGTCTTTCCTCATCGCTGATACTGCCGGCGATATATTCACCATAGACCTGAAAGGCGGAAATGATATCCAGTTTCTGCTCATTTCGATGGCCCGGTTTGATAGTGCCACCATAGATCATCAGGGCCGGACGATTCAAACGGCCCATGGCCATAATACAGCCAGGCATGTTTTTGTCGCAGCCGGGCAAAGAGATATTGGCGTCATACCACTGTGCCGCCATGACCGTTTCAATGGAATCCGCAATCAGGTCGCGGGACTGCAGAGAATAACTCATACCATCGGTGCCGTTGGCTATGCCGTCGCTGACGCCAATGGTATTGAAACGCATGGCAACCAGACCGGCGGCATCGACGCCTTCCTTTACCCTGGCAGCCAGATCGTTCAAATGCATATTACAGGTGTTGCCTTCATACCAGACGCTCGAAATGCCCACCTGGGCCTTGTCCATGTCGGCCTCGGTCATGCCGATACCGTATAACATGGCCTGTGATGCGCCCCGTGATTTCGGCTGGGTGATCTCCGCACTGTAGCGATTGAGTTTATTCGTCATTTAATTTGCCCGCAAAATTCATGCATTTAGTCAAGGTGGGGTAGAATACCTCACAGAATTCATTTTTTCAGTTGGAAATTACTATTGGACCGATGACAACGCTCAGTCCCACATTCATGGAAGCATTTTCGAGATTGGTTGCCGCGCCTTCGATCAGCAGCATCGATCCACGCTTCAATCAGAGTAATCGCGAAGTGGTGGAAATGCTGGCGAACTGGTTTGCGGATCTGGGCTTTACTGCAGAATTGCAGGAGGTTTCCCGAGATCCTGACAAGTTGAATCTGATTGCCTGTCTGGGGCAGGGCGAAGGCGGTCTGGTACTGTCCGGACATACCGATACCGTACCCTGCGATGAGAGTCTGTGGGCACGGGATCCGTTCAGGCTGATGGAAAAAGACAGCAGACTGTACGGCCTGGGCAGTACCGACATGAAGGGCTTTTTTCCCATCGTGCTGGCGGCACTGGAAAATATCGATCTGACGAAAATAAATCGCCCTTTGTTTATTCTTGCCACCTGTGATGAAGAAAGCACGATGGCGGGGGCCAGAGCACTGGTCTCGTCCGGGAAACACCTTGGCAGACATGCACTCATCGGCGAACCGACGGGTCTGAAACCCGTCAATATGCACAAGGGAATTCTGGTGGAATCAATAAAGCTTATCGGCCGTTCCGGGCACTCGAGCAATCCGTCTTTGGGCATCAATGCCCTGGAAGGGATGCACAGTGTGATTACGGCGCTGATGACGCTGCGCCAGGAGATACAAACGCAACAACACAATCCTGCCTTCAAGGTAGCGGTGCCGACGATGAACTTTGCCAGCATCCACGGTGGTGACAATCCCAACCGTATTTGTGGTGATTGTGAGTTGAAAGTCGATATGCGTATGCTGCCCGGCATGCCTCTGGAAGATTGTCGTGCCGCTATCAGACGCAGCGTTATGCAGGCCATTGACGGCAGTGGTCTAACGGTGGAGTTTGATCAGATTTTCAGTGGTCTGCCCGGTATGCAAACGGATCCGAATGCCGAGGTTGTCAGCATAGCGGAAAAGTTGGCAGGGGAGTCCAGTGGTGCAGTGGCCTTTGGTACTGAAGGCCCGTATTTCAATTCCATGGGAATGGAAACCGTGGTGCTGGGGCCGGGAGATATCGATCAGGCGCACCAGGCCAATGAGTATTTGTCACTGGACAGGATCGATCCGATGATTGGTATTTTACAAAAAATGATTACCCATTTCTGTATTCAAAAAGACTGATATGACTGAGACACCTGCACAATTTGTCAGTTGGTTCCGATCAGCAGCGCCCTATATCCGCGTACACCGGGGCAAGACCTTTGTTATCCAGTTCGATGATCATCTCGTGCATGGCGGGATGTTTACCGATCTCGTGCATGACCTTGCCCTGATGAACAGTCTCGATATTCAACTGGTGCTGGTCTACGGTGCACGACATTCCATTGAGGCCTGGCTGGACGAAAATGAAAAGACATCCATCTATCACCAGGGAGTGAGGTTGACTGACGCCGATACCATGGATCTGGTGAAAACCGCCGCCGGTAAATTACGTGTCGAGATTGAAGCGAGGCTGTCGATGGGTCTGGGTAATACACCCATGTCCAATGCCGGATTGCGAGTCAGTTCCGGTAACCATGTGATGGCGAAACCGGCCGGCATAGTTGATGGCGTGGACTACCAGTTTACGGGTGAAATACGCAGCATCGATGTGAATGCGATTCAGTCGAAGCTGAACTGTGGCGAGATTGTTCTGGTTCCGCCTCTGGGTTATTCCATCACCGGTGAAGCATTTAATTTGAGTGCGATAAATCTGGCAGCACAGCTGGCGGCAGCCTTAAAAGCGGATAAACTGATTTATCTTGTTGATGGCGAAGGACTGCATGACCGGCAGGGCAATATCATCAGCCAGTTGCAACATCCAGAAGCTCAGATCCTGATGCAGAATGGCGGTATTGAAGAATCCGACTATCTGCAAAAGGCCATTGATGCCTGTCGACAGGGGGTGTCCAGGGTCCAGTTCATCGACCGTCAGGCCAGCGGTGCCATATTGCAGGAACTGTTTACCCGTGACGGCAGGGGTACGATGATCAGTGCCAGCCCTTATGACGTTATCAGGCAGGCCAATGGCAATGATACTGCCGGTATTCTTGCTTTGATTGAGCCGCTGGAAAAGCAGGGGGTACTGGTGGAACGCTCACGGGAAAAGCTGGAACTGGAAATCGACCATTTCACGGTGATGCAGCGGGACAATGTCATCATCGGCTGTGCCGCCCTCTATCCTTTTGCCGGGGACAGTGCCGCTGAACTGGCCTGTTTCGCCATCCATCCTGATTATCATAAACAGGGTATGGGCGAACAACTTTTCAACACGATGGAAGCCACGGCGGCCAAAGCGGGTTTAAAAAAATTATTCGTACTGACCACCCAGGCGGAACACTGGTTTTTAGAACGTGGGTTTAGTGAGTGTACGCTTGATGACTTACCCGTCGAAAAACAGGATTTGTATAACTATCAGCGTAAATCCAGGGTGCTGATGAGAACGACAGCTTAAGAAAAAGTATTGCCGCCTCTCAAATTAATGAACGGCGCCTTCTGCTTCCTTTTCCTCGACCTCAACTTCCAGGACATCATCCTTTGTCGTCACCAGGATATGGCCGCCATGCTCAAGCTTGCCTAACAGGAGTTCCTCCGCCAGCAATTTTTTGATCTTTTCCTGGATTAGTCGAGACATTGGACGGGCCCCCATGATCTTGTCATAACCGTTGGTCGCCAGCCATTGCCTGGCATCTTCATCCACATCCATGGTGACCTTTTTATCATCCAGTTGGGCCTGCAGTTCCACCAGGAATTTATCGACGACATTCAATATCGTTTTCCTGTTCAGCGCGTTGAATTCGATAATGGCGTCGAGACGGTTACGAAACTCCGGGCTGAAGGTGCGCTTGATCTCTGCCATCGCATCGGAGCTGTGATCCTGGGGTGTGAAGCCCACCGATGAGCGGCTGATGCGATCGGCACCGGCGTTGGTGGTCATGACGATGATGACATTACGGAAATCCGTTTTGCGACCATTGGTGTCGGTCAGTGTGCCGTGGTCCATTACCTGCAACAATAAATTAAATACATCAGGATGGGCCTTTTCCATTTCGTCCAGCAGTAACACCGAGTGCGGTTGCTTGTGAATGCCGTCGGTCAACAGACCGCCTTGATCGAAACCGACATAGCCGGGTGGTGCGCCGATTAAACGTGAGACAGTGTGGCGTTCCATATATTCCGACATATCAAAGCGCAGCAGTTCGATGCCCATACTCAGGGCCAGCTGGCGGGTGACTTCTGTTTTCCCCACACCGGTGGGGCCGGCGAACAGGAAGGCACCAATGGGCGATTGTGGATTACCCAGGCCGGATCGGGCGGTCTTGATGGCTGTCGACAGCGTCTCAATGGCCTGATCCTGACCAAATACGACCATTTTCAGGTTGCGTTCCAGATTTTTCATTACCCCCTTGTCGGAAGCATTCACCGTCCTGGCAGGTATTCTGGCGATCTTGGCGACGATGTTTTCAATATCATGGACACCGATGGTCTTCTTGCGTCTGGAAGGGGCGACCAGGCGTTGTGAGGCGCCGGCTTCATCAATAATGTCGATGGCTTTATCTGGCAGAAATCGATCATTGATATAACGTTCCGTTAATTCCGTTGCTGAACGTAATGCCTGCTGGGTATATTTCACCTCATGATGTTCTTCGAAACGGGATTTAAGTCCTTGCAGGATCTTGATGGTTTCTTCAATGGAAGGTTCCGCCACGTCGATTTTTTGAAAGCGACGGGAAAG
>JAJRTU010000036.1 GCA_024278135.1 Gammaproteobacteria bacterium | reverse complement strand
CAGTTTCGCCAATGAAGCGAAAGTCAGGACATTAAAGCCGATGGGGGCGGCGGAACATAATACCACCACCCTAAACACGTCACCCTTCAGGTCAAAGATTGTAGAGATGGTCAATCCGATGAGCAAACCAATAAACATCCTGGTCAAAATCGTAATAGCCACCAGTTTCACCTGCCTGACTGCGGGCGTGAAATAAATTCCCAGGGCAATAAGAATGAAGGGGCTGGTCAAGGATCCCAGAGGCTGCAGAAGATCGATGACCGGCGCCGGCAACGGGATTGAACGGAGATTCAGCGTCACGGCCAGCACCAGTGCCCAGACAGCCGGTAATTTCAACGTGTTTATAAATATGCTTTGTAACTTAACCTTGTCGGCAGCATGGCTGAAAGCGACGGCATAGGTCAGTGTCATCGTCATAATGGCATTACCCATGTCGAATATCACCGCATCCGTAAAAGCCTGATCGCCCAGTGCCGTCAGAATGAAAGGAAACATGAATATGTTATTTAATATCATGCTGCTGATCAGCATCACGCCAAGAGTTCCCCGCTCGATCTGCATATTCCTCGTCAGCAGAAGCATTACCAGCATACATCCCAGATTGATGCCAATATTCATAAACGGCAGGTAGAGCTTATCCAGCCCTATCTGCGTTTGAGTCAGTTTTATCAATATTAAGGCCGGCAATGCCACATAAAACATAAACTTCAACAGGAAGCCACCATGAGCATGGTGGGCGAGCCTGAAAACTTTCAGGACGATACCCAATACAAAAAAACCAAAGACAGGCAGCAGTTTTATGTAGATTTCCAGCACAATTTTTGTTCTTATTAATTCTACAGTTTCGTTTAGACAATACTGGATGAACCCGGGTCAATTTCCCTGATGAAGATCTCCCAGCTGATAGTACGTCCATTTGTCATTCTTGTTGAACGTTACTACCCGGATCCCTTTATATTCGCCATCTTACTCACTTTCCTTACGTTTATCCTGTCGCTGGGCCTGACAGATACAGGACTGCAACAAACGATAATGGCCTGGGGGAACGGCCTGTCTTCCCTGTTTGCCTTCACCACCCAGATTTGTTTAATGCTCATTGCCGCCCATGCCCTTTCCCATACACAAAGCCTGCAAAATATGTTGGCCAGATGTGGCAGATTGCCACGAACCCGCTTCCAGGCCTACGCGCTGGTGGCGTTGGTAACAGGCATGTGCAGCTTGCTGGCCTGGTCTTTATCTCTGGTCGCAGGCGCCATCCTGGCAAAAGAAGTCGCTGTCCAGGCCAGGGCAAAAAACCTGAAACTGCACTACCCCCTGCTCGTCGCCACCGCCTATTCGGGCATGGTTGTCTGGCATATGGGTTACAGTGGATCTGCTACTCTTTCCGTGGCCACACCAGGCCATCCCCTGCAGGATATGATGGGGATATTACCGGTCACCGAAACCATGCTGGCGCCGATGAATCTGTTGCTGGCGGTGACAACCATTGGCGTTATTGCCATTATTTGCCCCTTATTGCATCCGGCCAACAATGAAGTCATCGAGGTAGACATCAACAAACTGGAAACAAAAGAGCCTGAGCCTGCTGTTCTCGATGCTGCACCGTCATCAAAACGCACTGTTGCCACCTGGCTGGACAATATGCGCTTACTCAATATCAGTATTGCCTTATTGTTCGGTATTTATCTTGTCATCTGGTTTGCGACCAAAGGTTTTGTCCTGAACCTGAACATCGTTATCTGGTCATTCTTATGTCTTGGTCTGTTGCTGGCCAATTCTCCGAAGCATTATTTGCAACTGATTATCAATGCCGGCGGCCCGGTAGGTCTGATACTCTTACAATATCCTTTCTACGCAGGCATCCTCGGTATCATGCAGGATACCGGTCTGGTGACAGTCATCTCCAACTTCTTTACGAATATCGCGACCACGACGACGCTGCCCTTCTACGCCTTTTTATCGGGAGGTCTCATCAACATCTTCGTGCCCTCTGGTGGCGGACAATGGGTAATACAAGGCCCGATATTTCTCGAAGCGGCCAGGACACTTGATGTCGATCCCGCGCTGATCGTACTCGGAGTAGCCTACGGTGATCAATGGACAAATATGATCCAGCCATTCTGGACGATACCCGTGCTCGCCATCGCCGGACTGCATCTACGTCAGATAATGGGCTATACCTTCATTATTTTCCTGTTTACTTTCTTTCTCTTCGGCGGCGCCCTGCTGTTTTTGTTTTAGTGGAGACTCTAATCCGCAGTACTCCTCATACGGGCCCACACGTGGCCTTTCCCTCGTGCAATGAGCAATGAGCAATGAGCTATGAGCTATGAGCTATGCCATCATCCTGAAACAGCTTGCTTCATTTTTCGGAATATAACTTCGCTTTTATCCGGTAACACATCCGACTCTGAAGCTAAGGTACAGGAACAAAAACCTGTTCTTCAGACGATTCTTCACAGAAACAGCCTTCCCGTCTGCTAGTAGTTGTCATCCACTTTGATATACTCGCGGTCATGGATTGTTGGTTTTCCTGCAAGGCACTTACACCCTGTCAGTTCACCCGTGCCGGTCGTACATGAGCGTGTCAGGATTAACACGTAAAAAGCACACTACTGACACAAAACCTTATATTACACTCACAATGGAAGAACACGAATATGAGCCAGGATTTAAAATCTATCATTACTGATTATAAATTAGACGAAGAGACCGTCTACAACAGCTGGTTTATAAATAATGATGAACGTTTAAAGGCATTTCGATCTATCCGCAGGGGCGTTGTCGAAGTAATAGAGGATATAAAAAACGGAGATTTCGGTAATGACTTTAAAGGCTCATCCCTGGAATTCGTTCTAAACTGCATCACAGAACAAAAGCAGGTATTTAAAGGCGCCTCACATCCTTTTTACTGGAAGCCAAAATTACGCATACCTGATATTTACGAGAACGAGAAAAATAAAATTGCTTTTGGTCAGTTCCTGGAGAAATGTATAAATGCCACTAAAGAAGAGCAACTAATCAAAGAAATCATCCTGCTGGATCAACGTGGAATTAAAGGCCTGGGTCCTGCCGTCGCCAGTATTCTTTATTTCTTACACCCCACTATTATACCCCCTTGCAATACAGCTATAGTCAACGGATTCAATACTCTTTTCAAAGATAAGGTCAAATTGGGCTCCTGGTCTGAATATCTCAGAATGAGAGAAGTCATCGTAGAGAAAAACAGGGAACTGAAGTCTGAGCTGTCGAACGATCTGGGTGCATTTGCCGGTTTGTTATTTGATATCGGCGAAAGAAAACTGCTGGTGGACGACGATCATCTTTCTGATGAAGATCGTAAGAAAATTGAAAAGAAAATTAGAAAACGTCATACGGAAGTCGTGAGTGCATTGGAGGAGGAAGATCTTCATACCGAAATGCAATATCATATTCTGACAATCGGCAAATCAATTGGATATGATGTCATTGCCGCCGTCAACGACCGATCAAAGTGTCACGAGGGGAATAGTTTATCCTTTATCGGCATGAATAATTTCCCGGAGATTGATGTTGATACAGATATCTGTAAAACGATAACTCTCATTGATGTGGTATGGTTTAATAAGGATTCAAACACCATTACCTGTGCTTTTGAGGTGGAAAAAAGCACATCTATCTATTCCGGCATATTGAGGCTTAACGATCTTTACTATTCTTTCCCCACTGCCCCACCCTCGCTATATCTTATTATTCCTGATGAACGGGAAAAAGAAGTGATCATGCAATTACACAGACCCACCATCAGAAATAGTGGTATTAATATACATTACATACTTTTTACCGATTTACGGGAAAATTGCGAAGCCATTTGCAAATTTGGAGAAGACAAGGAAATTCTTAAAAAGATATCCAAAACGATAAGTTGATATTCTCACATAAACGACCACTCCGTAGACGTGGGAGACAACAGGATCTGTCATGGCGACAGATGAAGATAAATACATACCGGCACTTCGCCTGAACTGCCTGACACGTTTTTATGATCCGCTTATTGCACTGACGACAAGGGAGAAAATATTCAAGAAATGCTTGCTCAAACAGGCTTGTATTGAAAAAGGACATGAAATTCCTGATATTGGTTCGGGTACCGGGACGCTGGCGATATGGGTAAAACAGCAGGAACCCGAAGCAAAAATAACCGGCCTGGATGGAGACTCCGGGATTATATCTATTGCTGAAGGCAAGACACACAGCCTGGGCTTAAACATATGTTTTATACACGGCTTTCCCCGCGATATGCCTTTGGACAACAACCTTTTGACCGCTGTCTATCCAGTTTATTCTTTCATCATCTTAATATTAAAAACAAGGAAAAAACTTTCAGGGAGATATATCGCATATTAAAACCGGCAGGCGAGCTTCATACCGCTGATTGGGGTAAGCCGTCCAACGATTTAATACGTTTTTTGTTTTATCAAATACAGTTGCTGGATGGCTTTGAGAGCGCTTCAGATAATATCAATGGCATGTTGCCGGAACTAATGCGCTCAGCAGGATTCGATAATGTCAATATAGTCGATAAAATTCCAAGCATATTTGGTACGATGACATTGTACAGTGCAGCGAAGCTGCCATCATGAGCCGCCTCGCCTCTCGCAGTATAAGATAGTGATGCTTCGTGGCACACTTCAATCATCGTGTCTGTTGGATACAGTTTGTATAATGTTGTCGGAATATTAATATATTAAAGAGTTAATTGGCGATTCAGAAAATGGCTGATATTTTAATTATCTACTCGACAACCGATGGTCATACACGGGAAATCTGTCAGCGCCTGAAACAGGAGATTGAACGACAGGCACACCAGGTTAAATTAATATCGATTAGTGATGAACCGTTTGTGGATTTAGCGCCTTTCGATAAAATTGTACTTGGCGCCAGTATCCGTTACGGGAAGCACAGACCGCAAGTCTATGATTTTATAAAGAAGAACAAACAAATTCTGGACAGTAAACCCAATGCTTTTTTCTCGGTTAATGTGGTTGCACGAAAACCGGAAAAGAATCAGCCGGAGACCAATCCATATTTAAAAAAATTCCTGAAACAGATATCATGGAAACCAAAAGAACTCGCGGTCTTTGCAGGGAAAATTGACTATCAAAAATACAGCCTGGGAGATCGATTGATGATACGGCTGATCATGTGGATAACAAAAGGCCCTACCGATCTCAATACTGTCATCGAGTTTACCGATTGGAAACAGGTGGAGACTTTTGGACGGCTTATCAGTAAAATGTAAACCGTTTTATAGAATGACATAATTGCCGCCAGGAAGTTGTATAAAGATTCTTTATGTCTGTTGGGCTTGCAGCTGTTTTAGCCCGGAATTTTCCAGCCCTTGCTCCTCACACACCCGTTTCACGATACGAAACGCAATCAATCCGGCCATGACATTGCCACAGGCCGCACCGACAAATAAACCGGTGATTCCCCAGAATAGTGAGCCCAGGTAAGCCAGAGGCAAATACAGTAATACCAGTCTGATAATAGTGATCAGTAAGGCCGTGCGCGGTCGTTTCAGCACATTCAATGCCACCATGGCTAAAATCACTACGGCATGTGCACTGTAGGTCAACGGCAAAATCATCAAATAGGTCCTGATGACCTGGGTGACCGACTGATTATCACTGAATGTTGTACTGATAACGGGAGCGCAGAGCAGTAACAGTAAATAAATGCCGATCTGGAATATAACAACAAATCGCAAACAGAGAATCAGCGCCTGATAGGCCCGATCACCTCTGCCTGCTCCGATATTCTGGCCAATAAACATCGGCAAGGTCGAAGACAATGCAAATACAACAATCAGGCTCATCGACTCGATCCGAGTGCCGACACCGAAACCCGCTACTGATTCCGTACTGATCCGGGCGATGATCGCTGTCATGACAGCTGCCGCAAGGGGGGTCATGATATTGGCGACAATCGCGGGGACCGCAATACTCAATAATTGACGCCAGTTGCTTATGAGTATGCTTAATTTCGGCCAGGCAAAGTCAAATAACTTTTCCTGAAACCCAATGAGATAAAAAGAACTCAGCCAGGTGACAGTCCCTGCGATCACTGTTGCCAGCGCCGCGCCGGGCATACCCAAAGCAGGGAAAAAACCCAGGCCGAAAATGAACAGGGGATCCAGAATAAAATTCAGAATGGATAACAACATTGATAACTTTGCAGATGCTTTGATATTACCTGTTGCACGCAAGGTATTGTTGCCGACAAGGGTGAGCACCAGCATGGGTGTCCCCACCAGTATAATATGCATATACCCTTTTATATGTGGCATGGCATCGTCATTGGCGCCCATCAATGTGAACAGAGGCTGTATCAACTGGAACAGAATGAAGGCGATGATCAGGGTGAACAACAAGGTCAGGATGTGAGCGTCGGTAATAAACCGGGCTGCTTCGTCGTGTTTCTGTTCACCGATCAATCGGGAGGTGATTGAGCCCAGGGCCATGCCGATACCCAGGGCCATGCTGACTGTCAGCAAATAAATCGGCATGACAAAACTGGCAGCTACCAGTTCCACAGTACCGAGCATGGAGATGTAAAAAGTATCGACCAGACCCAGCAACATCATGGAAATGATGGCAAAAATCATCGGCGTAGTCAGACGCAGCAACAACGGAGCGATTGGTTCCGAAATTATCTTTTCGGTGCGTTGTGCAGCTTTACGTTTAATTTAACTTTCCTTACATGCTGAAGACAAATACCGTATCTATTTTGAATCTTCGAGTATCTGCCTCAATAATTTATATAATTGAATTCGCTGATGCCTGCTAAACGATTTCAGCGTTGTTTGTGTGGCATATTCAGACATGGGTATGAGTCGTTCTACCAACTCCAGACCGGTATGACTGAGACGCAGTCTTATCTTACGCCTGTCATTCACATCCTGTTGTTTGACCAGCAGCTTACGTTTTGCCAGGCGATTAATTACGCCATGAAAATTTCCAGGTTCAATATCAACAAGACGCCCCAGCTGATTCTGTGAGACAGATCCATATTCCAGTAATCTTGCCAGCGTTGCAAACTGCACCGGTGTAATATCGTGTTCGCTCAGCTGACTGAATAAAACTGCACTGCTGCGCTGACTGGCACGACGCAATAAATGACCGATCGCATCGTCCAGTTTGAAAGCACCCTTCTTTTCACGTCGCCCGTCAGTCGACATTTTTCTCATCACGATACATTACATGCTTGCGTTTGTTAATAATCCAGTCATCCAGTGCTTCCGACGTCATATAATGCGACATATCAAACTTGTTCCAGTTGATGATGTCATCAAGCTCACGCTTGTATCGTTTGTAGGGTGCTTTCAGGGCGGTACCAAAACACATAATATCAATAACGGAAAGTTCGTCCGGTATACCCAGTAATGGTTTCATCGCATCCTGCGCTTCCTGTTGACCGATGGCAGTAACCCACCAGACATTGTAGCCAAGGGCAGCGGCGGCTAGATGTGCAGACATCGTCGAGGCGGCAACACTTTGCAACAGTATACGCTCTGCATTTTCGTGATACATTTTATTCAGATCAGAGTCGTCATCTTTAAGAACAGGAAAGGCTCGTACCCAACGAAAATCCGTTGCCACCACAATCAAACCGGGGGCGGAGGCAATACCACTGTAATCGGGTGTGGGAAACTTCATCTTGAGTTTTGCCCGACGTCTTTGCTCGGCAACGAAATAGTCGGCAATATTTTGTTTAAGCTGCTGCTCCGTCACCACGATATAATGCCAGGGCTGGGCATTCGCTCCTGAAGGTGCATGTCGAGCTGCATCGAGAATAAGCTCAAAATGTTGCCGTGGAATCGTCTGGTTTTTCTTGAAGGCCCGGGTCGTGACCCGATGCCGTATCACATCCATAAAATATTGATACCGCTTGATATTCTCTTCATCCCCCGGTTCACCTGTGGGTGGTGCATACTGCCAGTTATCTTTCATTATGTTTTCCTCCCAGGATTTCCTGTTTGTTATTATAACAACAACTGTTCATCCTGGCTCGTCATGCTTGTCCGCCATTCAGGCATGGAATCTGTTCAGTATCAAGCATGGCAGTCTGTCATCATCTGGAGCGGTATTTTTATCTGACAGGGCCGCACCATCTTCGACGTGCGGAATTTGAACCGACCTGTGAAGTTCCCTTTGCCCGTGCTGTATGCCAGGACTATTTCGTATAGAATAGCGCCCCTTTAAAATTTCAACCACAAATATACGGTAGACCCCCCATGGCCCAATATGTTTTTACGATGAACGGGGTGGGCAAGATAGTCCCACCCAAACGCCAAATTCTCAAAGATATTTATTTGTCTTTTTTTCCAGGTGCGAAGATCGGCGTACTTGGGCTGAATGGCGCGGGTAAATCGACGCTGCTGAAAATCATGGCAGGCATTGATACCGATATTATCGGCGAAGCCCGACCTATGCCCGGCATTAAAGTAGGCTATCTGGCACAGGAACCCGTACTGGATTTCGACAAGGATGTACGTGGCAACGTTGAAGACGGGCTGCGGGAACCACTGGACGCCATTTCCGCACTGGAAGCTGTCTATGCCGCTTACGCCGATGAAGACGCTGATTTTGATGAGCTGGGCAAACAACAGGAAAAATATGAAAGTATTATTCAGGCCTGGGATGCCGAAAACCTGGACAATACGCTGGAACGGGCCGCCGATGCCCTGCGACTGCCACGCTGGGATGCTGCTGTTGAAAAGCTTTCCGGCGGTGAAAAACGCCGTGTTGCCCTGTGTCGCCTGCTGCTGTCCCGTCCGGATATGCTGTTACTGGACGAACCCACCAACCATCTGGACGCCGAATCGGTGTTCTGGCTGGAACGCTTCCTCGCCGACTTCAATGGTACTGTCGTGGCCGTCACCCATGATCGCTATTTTCTTGACAACGTTGCCGGCTGGATTCTGGAACTGGATCGTGGTGAAGGTATTCCTTTTGAAGGCAATTACTCACAATGGCTGGAAAACAAGGAGGCGCGTCTGGAACACGAGCAGCGCAGTGCATCGGCCCGGCAAAAGGCCATCAGGCAGGAACTTGAATGGGTTAGAAGTGCACCGAAAGGTCGACACGCCAAAAGCAAGGCCAGGCTGGCCCGCTTTGAAGAAATGAACTCTCAGGAGTTTCAAAAGCGCAGCGAAACCAACGAAATTTATATTCCACCGGGACAAAGGCTGGGCGAACTTGTCATTGAATTCAATAATGTCAGTAAAAGTTACGATGAGAATACCCTGTTTGATAAGCTCAGCTTCAAGATCCCGCAAGGTGCCCTGGTGGGGATCATCGGTGGTAATGGCGCCGGAAAATCAACCTTGTTCAGGATGATCAGTGGACAGGAGCAGGCAGACGAAGGTGAAATCCGTATCGGCGAAACCGTGGACATCGCCTTTGTCGAACAAGGCCGTGAATCCCTGGACGATGAAAAATCAGTCTGGGAAGAGATCTCCGGCGGTCTCGATAACCTGATGATCGGTAATTACGAGGTCAGCTCGCGCGCCTACCTTGGACGCTTCAACTTCAAAGGCAGCGATCAGCAAAAACGAGTCGGCACACTCTCCGGTGGTGAGCGGGGTCGGCTGCATCTGGCCAACACACTGAAACAGGGCGCCAACGTCCTGCTGCTTGACGAACCGTCAAATGATCTTGATGTGGAAACCTTACGTGCACTGGAGGAAGCCCTGCTCGCCTTTCCCGGCTGCGCCATGGTCATCTCACATGATCGCTGGTTCCTGGATCGTATCGCCACGCATATTCTCGCTTTTGAAGGCGACAGCGAAGTAAGCTTCTTCGAAGGAAACTTCAGCGATTACCACGAGGACCTGATCAGACGTAAGGGCAAAGACGCACAGCCCCACCGAATGAAGTACAGACGACTGGAGAAATGAGCTCACCTGACGTCGCCGGTTTCGACAGACCAACAACACCGGGGCGAGTGGAACCGGAATGGCGGCGTCAGGCCGGGGAGCAGACTCCATACAAAAAATCCCAAAGAGCGTACATGAACATTTTTACAGCGTGACCACGTTCTGTTCAAGCTGATATACGGGATTCCTGAATTTCTGTTTACCCCGGTTGACTGACTGATGTCGGCAAATAACCGCGTTTTGAGCAGACAGGAGTCGATACTCCTGCTCCACCTGACAGGCCGGGCTTAAATTTCTGTTCTGGACTCCCCGTCTTCATCTATACTAAGCAGCAGGTGCATACGGAAAAAGGGGAAAGCATGTTCAAGCACATCACATTGGGCGTCGCGATTGCGTCGCTGTTGACCATTTCGACACAGGCCGCGGATTTCAGCGATACCATTTTTTTCGGTGACAGTCTTACCGATTCAGGCTCCTTTCAGTCTGATCCATCGGTACCGGCTGGCGGCGGCAAATTCACCACCAACCCCGGCTCGGTCTGGTCGGAAAATGTCGCGAACAAATTCGGTACAAACGGTACCCCCAGCAATACGGGTGGCGATAATTTCGCCCAGGGCGGCGCCCGTGTCACCGGTGTCCCGGGCGTGGGAGACACCCCGGCACCAATAGGAGCCGAGCCGATACAGACTCAACTTGACAGTTATTTCACACGAAGCGGCGGCAGTGCCGATCCTGATGCACTGTATACCGTGTGGGCGGGTGCCAATGATGTCTTTGTAGCCGCAGGAGCGGCGGCACCGCTCATTCTTCCGCCGGCGGACCCGAACGCCTACCTGGCCACCACAGCGGCCGAACTGATCACTGAGATTACCCGTCTGCAGAGTGCCGGCGCACGCTTTATACTGGTTCCCAATCTGCCGGACATCGGCAAGACCCCGGCCGCACTGCTGTCAGGACCGGCCGCCATCGCCGGCTTTACGGCGCTCTCAGGTGGCTTTAACGCGGCCTTGTTCGGTGGCATTGTCAATGCAGGTTTGAACGTCATTCCTGTTGACACGAATGGCCTGTTTGATGAAATCATTGCCGATCCCGGCAGCTATGGATTGCTGGACGTCACCAATCCGGCCTGCGGCGGCTGGCTCAACCCTTTCAGCGGGGCACCCGGCCTGCGCTCTTCCTTGTTCTGTACTTCGGCCGACTTTGTCGCTGGAGGAGCCGATAAAATCCTGCTGTTTGCCGACGGCGTTCATCCCACCACAGCAGGACATCAAATTCTCAGTGATTACGTGATTGCCTTGCTGGAGGCACCGGCAAAAATGTCACTACTGGCGGAAGCTCCCGTGAAGACACGTACAGTACTGGTGAACACGATTTATAATCAGATTACGGGCGCATTCTGGAGACGGCCTGATAATTCGCCCGAAGTATGGGCATCATTTGATGTGGCCCGTCTCAAGCTGCAGGAAGGTGGCCGTAGCGCTGCGGCCAGCGGCACGATGACCCCGGCAGGCGTCACCGTCGGTGTCGACATGAAACTGCGCCCCAATCTACTGGTAGGTGCGGCCGGCACGGCCGCGTACTACGAGCCGGAGTTCGCCGGCGGTGGCCATTTTGAACAAAGCGAACTGGCATTTACCCTGTACGGTGCTTATCGGCAAGGTCCATTGGCGCTCGATGTCGTCGGTGTCATTGGCGATATCGACTACGACGAAGTCGTACGCGAAATTGCGCTTGGCAATGCCACACGCACAATAAATGGAGATACGTCCGGTTCCAATTACTCGATTGCAGCACGCGGTTCCTACAACCTCGCCAATGGGCGCTTCAGTCACGGCCCGTTGATCGGCGTCAATGCACAGTGGGTCGAGGTTGACGAATTCACGGAGACAAACGGTGGCTCGGCCGGCATGTCCTTTCGCAAGCAGTCGCGGGACTCCCTTATCGGAAGTCTCGGTTACCAGGCAAGCTACAACGCAGGCAACTTCCTGCCGTTCGCGCGTGTATCACTGGAGCATGAGTTTGAAAATGGCGAGCGCCTGATTGGGGCAAGCCTGAATACAATCTCGGACATCTCTTTCGAACTGCCAGCTTTGCAACTGGATGATACCTGGAGCAGCGCGACACTCGGCGTGGCTTTCAAGCCTGCAGACAACCTTTCCAGTTCCCTCGCCTTCAATGCACTCCTCGGTCAGAACAATGTACGCCACTACAGCATACAGATGAATCTTGCGTATGGATTTTAGCGAGAAAGCATCGCGATACTGACGGAATTCCTATCCCACCGGGGATAAAGACAGGGTGGTGAAGCTGAGATAAAGATCGGGAAGACGGCGGATATCCGCTCTATTATTTTGGAGAAGTTTCGTCATGCCAATGGACGGACTTATTCCACCCTGTCATGACTTTCAAACTGATTATTGCGTTTAAACTTACCCTGTTTTAAATAATACACAACCTGCTCAATGACTTTTTTATTTTTCATCATAAATGGATGGGTGACAGGCATTTCCAGATGATCATTCATACCGTCCAGCTTCGTTCTTTCCACTGACACTTTGCCGTCATCAATACCGGGGATAAGTGCGGACAAAATCCAGTTGACACTGCTGGTCCCGGCAATAATGCCGACATTGAAATCCGCACTGCCAAGTGTGTTGGGAATACTTGATGCCCCTGTACCGAGTTGTTGACCCGCATCACCATTGATGAAATGAAATCCGGGGAAATTACCGAGTTTATCCACAACTTCACTGCCCTTGTTGGGCGGACCAAGCATCACCACTTTGTTTAACATCGTGATTTCATGATTACTCAAATATTGCCGTACCAATATTCCTCCCAGAGAATGCGTAACAAAATTGATTTCTTCGTCAGGTCGGCATCGTTCTATTGCGATCGCAATAGTTTTGTCGGCTAATATTTCAATGGGATATTCTCTGGACGGATATTCAGTATTAATCACATTGTAGCCTTCCTTCGCAAGTGCATTCTCCAGCTTTCTCATCGAGCTGTCTGTCCTCGCAAGACCGTGAAGAAGTATCACACAGGAGGAATGGGCATTGACAGAAAACAGCATCAATAAGATTACTGACATTACTTTCATGTTTCGAAACGCATACGGTGATTTGTAATATTACAGTACTGGAAGAATAACTGTAAATTCAGTATTCTTCTCGGGAAGCGCTGACTAATTCTCAAAATAAAATCATTCGTCATACCCCGGGGTCAGGCTACGCGCTTCCGGCGCATAAGGATAATAATATGCCGGTTTGGAATTGTTGTTCGGCACACCTTGTTGGTCATCTTCATCCGTCAGACTGCAGGGTGTCCAGTTGCTCCTGACAAGCCAGCCATTGCTCTTCTTTATCAAACAGATTCTGTTTGACACCGCCCTGTTCCCGCAATAGTTCCTGTAATTGTAATTTATTTTCCTGCAGGTATATTTCGTTGCCTGCCAGTTGTTCTTCGATTGCCTGTAAGGCTGTTTGCCGGATCTTTATTTCTTTTTCCAGTTTTTTTAATTTCGTTCTCAAGGGACTCAATTGCGCCCGTTTTTCCGCTGTTTGCTGGCGTCGTTCCTTTGCATCCGGTTTTGCCCTTTTTTCCGCCTTTATGGAAACATTTTTTTGCTCCGGGCTGGACAGCAGTTTTTGATAATCACTTAAATCACCATCGAACGGGCGCAAAGTGTGATCGGCCAGCAACCAGAACTGATCGACACAATTACGTAATAAATGCCTGTCATGGGAGACAATCACCATGGCACCTTTGTAGGCCTGCAGGGCGACCGTCAATGCATGACGCATTTCCAGGTCAAGGTGGTTTGTCGGCTCATCCATTAGCAGAAGATTGGGTTTCTGCCAGGACACAATCGCCAGCGCCAGCCGGGCCTTCTCGCCGCCGCTAAACGGTCTGACGGCCTCCAGTGCCCGCTCACCCTGAAAATTGAAGCCACCGAGATAATTCCTGATTTCTTTCTCTGTTGCCCTCGGTGTCAGTCTCTGTAGATGCAATAAGGGACTGGCATCAAGATCCAGCGCTTCCAGTTGGTGCTGCGCAAAATAGCCAATGCGTAAATGCTCACCTGTCACTCTGTCCCCACAGTGCAAGGCCTTCTCGCCGATAAGTGCTTTTATCAAGCTGGACTTGCCGACACCGTTTGCACCCAACAAGCCGATGCAGGAGCCGGGGTGCAGACTGAAATCCAGTTTTTCAAGTATCACTTCTTCACCGTAGGCAATACCGGCATCGCTCATACTGATCAAAGGATCAGACAGTTTCGGCGCTTCGGGTATGTGAAAATAAAACGGTGAATCAACATGCGCGGCGGCAATCTCCTGCATTCTGTCCAGTTCTTTCAGGCGACTTTGTGCCTGACGTGCCTTGGTCGCCTTGGCACGGAAGCGATTGACAAAACTGTTGATTTCCTTGATACGTTGTTGCTGCTTTTCATACAGGGCCTGTTGTTGCGCAAGACTCTCCGAGCGCTGTCGCTCAAAAGCACTGTAGTTGCCGCGATAAAGATTTAATTCTTTGTGTTCGATATGAACGATATGTTGAACGACCGTATCAAGAAAGTCCCGATCATGGGATATCAGCAGCAGGGTTCCCTGAAATCGTTTAAGCCACTGCTCCAGCCAGATGGTCGCATCCAGATCCAGATGGTTGTTCGGCTCATCCAGCAGGATAATATCGCCGGGGCTCATTAGTACCTGCGCCAGATTTAATCGAATACGCCAACCGCCGGAGAAGGACTGTACCGGCCTTCCGCAGTCTTCCTGAGAAAAGCCCAGACCATGTAACAATTGTTCAGCACGATAATGGGCGTTGTAACCGTCAATGGTATGTAAAGTCTCGTGGAGTTGTCCGATACTGTTGTGATCCTGATTTTCTTCGGCGATGGCCAGTGCCTGCTCGGTCCGGCGCAATGTCTGATCACCATCAATGACATACTCGACAGCGGCAATGTTCCTGTATTCCACCTCCTGTGCCATGTGATACAGTCTGGCCCTGGAGGGGATCTTCAGTGTCCCGCTGTCCACACTTAATTCGCCCAGCAAGAGCTTGAACAGGCTGGTTTTACCACTGCCATTGGCACCGCAGATGCCGATATGCTGACCGGCATGTATTGTCAGACTGCTCTCATGCAACAGAACCCTGCCACTGCGTTGTAAATTTATATTATCCAGACTAATCATCGGCGCGGATTCTATCAGTTACTCCTGTCCAGTGATATCGATCCTGAGCGGGTTCTCTTTTGGCAATGGGCCATGATAGTCTTCAATGTACAGGGTTTCAGTAAACAGGAAATAAACCACGTCCGGGACATAAATCATGAGCAAGTTATTTAAAATACAGGGATTTTTTGCTTACACGCTGATGATATTTCTGAACGCTTTTGTTGACCTTGGGCACAAAATTATCATCCAGAACACCGTCCTGAAGGTCTATGACGGTCAGACGCAGATTATTCTCATTGCCATTGTCAATGCACTCATCCTTTTGCCGTTTGTGCTGCTGTTCACGCCGGCCGGATTTTTATCTGACAAATTCCCGAAAAATCGAGTCATGCGTATCAGCGCCTGGGCCGCCGTCCTCATCACTTCATTCATTACATTGTTTTATTATCTCGGCTGGTTCTGGCCGGCCTTTACCATGACCTTTCTTCTGGCCATGCAAAGCGCGTTTTATTCACCGGCCAAGTATGGCTACATCAAGGAACTTGCCGGCAAGGACAGATTGGCCGCAGCCAATGGACTGGTACAGGCTGTTACGACTATTGCCATTCTCGCCGGGATTTTCGTCTATTCCATTCTGTTTGAGAAGTTATTGTCGGGTGTTGATTATGCGAACAAGGCTGATGTCCTCAGGGCCATTGCTCCTCTCGGCTGGTTTTTGATCCTGAATGCGATCATAGAATTGAGCACGGCCTATTTTCTGCCACAAAAACAGGCCGTTGATGACGCCATGCAATTTGACTTTGACCAATACAGGCGCGGCCTGTACCTGCGTCATAATCTGAACACTGTGCTCAAACATGAAGTGATTATTTTGTCTGTCATCGGCCTCTCAATCTTCTGGGGCATCTCACAGGTCTTGATTGCCGCCTTTCCCGTGTACGCGGAAGAAACCATGAATATGAGTAATACCGCCATCATTCAGGGCATGATGGCCTGTGCCGGTATTGGCATTATGATCGGTTCCCTGATCTCGGGTCGCGTCTCCAGAAATCACATTGAAACCGGCACCATACCTATAGGTTCCTTTGGCGTCGCCGCCTGCCTGATAATTTTGCCTTCACTGGACAGCATTCTTTTCCTCAGTTTGAATTTTCTGGCGCTGGGTATGTTCGGTGGCCTTTTCATTATTCCCTTGAATGCCCTGATCCAGTTTCATGCCGGTGAACACAAACTTGGTCGGGTTCTGGCCGGCAATAATTTCATTCAGAATGTTGTTATGCTCAGCTTCCTCGGCCTGACCGTGGCTTTTGCCTATTACGGCATCGGCAGCGTTGGCCTGTTTTTGATCCTGTCGATAGTGGCTGTCGGCGGCGCCATCTATACGATTTACAAACTACCCCAGTCACTGGTCCGCTATCTTGTCAGCTTTGTTATCGGTCGAAAGTACAGCCTGGAGGTGCTGGGTCTGAAAAACCTGCCGGAAAGCGGTGGTGTACTCATGCTGGGAAATCACATCAGCTGGATAGACTGGGCCATCATCCAGATGGCCTCTCCCCGCCCGATTCGCTTCGTTATGGAAAGAAGTATTTACGAACGTTGGTATCTGAAACGTTTTCTGGATTTCTTCGGCGTCGTGCCCATCTCCCGAGGATCCAGCAAAACAGCCCTGTCCAGTATTACCCGCTTGTTGAATGCCGGCGAGGTGGTCTGTCTGTTTCCTGAAGGCACTATCAGCCGCTCCGGACAACTTGCTGAATTTCAACACGGTTATGAGAGAGCCGCACAGGGGGCGCAAGGCATCATATTGCCTTTTTATCTGCGAGGTTTGTGGGGCAGCTGGTTCTCCCGCTCCAGTGACAAGTTGAAGACCATCCGGGGCAACAGTGTTAAACGTGACATCATTGTCGCCTTTGGTGCACCCCTTGGCATTGATACGCCAGTGGAAGAATTGAAGAAGCGTATCTTCGATCTGTCCATAGACTCCTGGTCCCGTTACACACAATCGCTACAGAGTTTGCCCAATGCCTGTCTGAGTACGGTTAAACGAATGGGTGCTGAGCCTGCCGTAGTCGACAGCACTGGCGAAGCTCTTTCTTATAACAAGTTTGCCACGCTGACTCTTGCTTTTGCCCGGCTTATTCGTCACAACAGTCCTGAACAGAATATCGGGATCCTGTTGCCCACAAGCAGCGCCGGTGTCATCACCAATATGGCGACGCTGATGTGTGGTAAAACCATCGTCAATCTGAACTTCAGTGCCGGGAACGAGGCCCTCATTGCGGCCATCAACAAGGCCGAACTCAACAGTATTTATACTTCAGAGAAATTCCTGCAGAAACTGGAGAAAAAGGGTATGAACCTCGCGCCCCTGTTTAATGACATCAACGTGTACTACATGGAAGACCTGAAGGACAGGATCAGTCGTAGTCATCTTATTCTCAACCTTCTTTTGATCAGAATACTGCCGGCCTGCTTACTGCAAAGTATTTTCTGCAAAACAGTGTCAATGGACGACACAGCGGCCATTCTATTCTCCAGCGGCAGCGAAGATGAGCCCAAAGGCGTCATGCTGACACACCGAAATATCATGGCCAATCTTAAACAAATATCAGACGTGCTGAATACCGAAGATACCGATGTAGTGATGGCGACACTCCCTCTTTTCCATGCCTTTGGCCTGACCGTCACGACCTTTATGCCCCTGATCGAAGGTATTCCTGTTGTTTGTCATCCCGACCCCGGCGATGTCGTGAATGTCGCCAAAGCCATAGCCAAATACCGGGCGACCATTTTCTGCGGGACATCGACCTTTCTGCGCCTGTATATCAGAAATAAACGGGTACACCCTCTGATGCTGGAATCACTGCGGATCGTTGTCGCCGGTGCGGAGAGACTCAGCCCTGATGTGAGAGAAGCCTTCAAACTGAAATTCAACAAAGATATTTTTGAAGGATATGGCGCCACTGAAACCACACCGGTTGCCAGCGTCAATATCCCTGATCAACTGGATACCGGCCACTGGCGAGTCCAGCTTGGCTCGAAACCGGGTACGGTGGGCATGCCCCTGCCGGGTACCAGCTTTCGCATAGTAGATCCCGAGACGCTGAGCGAGCTGAAAACCGGCGAAGATGGTCTGATATTGATTGGTGGTTGCCAGGTGATGCGGGGCTATCTAAATGATCCAGATAAAACGCATGAAGTCATTGTCGAGATCGACAACAAACGTTGGTACAAAACCGGTGACAAGGGACATCTGGACGAAGACGGCTTTCTCAGTATTGTTGACCGCTATTCACGATTCGCCAAGGTGGGTGGAGAAATGATT
>JAJRTU010000035.1 GCA_024278135.1 Gammaproteobacteria bacterium | reverse complement strand
TTGAGAATGCATTCGCCAGGCTTAAACACTTTCGAGCCATTGCCACAAGATACGACAAACTGGAGCGAAATTATCAAAGTACCCTGGCATTGGCATGCTGTTTAATATGGCTACCTATGTGAAAGATCAACAGGCCCTAGTGGATTAAAACTACCCGATACTTGATCTGGATCAAATGACCGGAGTTATTGACGAATATCCGGATTCGACCTCATGTCATGTTTCGCTTACATCTTGAATGCGATTCATATCAATGAATGAAAGTAAGGCAACAACAGTAATGGCTCTCCTGCGTTGGTAAAAATCGGTCATGCCGGGCAACGATTCCCGTACTCATCAACAGATTGAATATATTAAGGGGGTACGACGTATGGTTCCCGTCCCGTTGATTTTTACTACCTGCAGATCAGTTCTCTGGCGTCCTCATCATCTGCATCCTGATCAAGAATACTGACCAGGATGTTGTCCTGGTACGCATTCAGGACAACAAGCTGATCGGTTCCTGTATCAACCAGATCATCATCCGCAACCACCGTTGGCGGGTCATCTGCCGGCACCGTCACAGGCGGAGATGGAGGCGGAGATGGAGGCGGAGATGAAGGAGGTGGCGCTGTGGGAATAGAGGGTATTTCTATCCGGTAAGCACCTGCAGATGGCACATCAGGCAGGGCCAAAAATGATTGTGAGAATGGATCATTGATCGTTGCAAAATCATTGATGAGAGATGACGATGCAATGATATTAAACCGGTCTCCCGGAGATTCCGTAAAACCACCGAATAAAATGAGATCCAGTGTGCCGTCAAGTGTCGCTGTACCGCTGATGGACAGGAGATCATATGAAATACCCTGCGTTAATCCACCCAGCTCGATTTGCAAAATGCCATTTGCTCCCTGCATATAATTTCCATTAATTATCAAGGTGCCCGGTGATGCCCCGGGTGCCAACGTAGCCCCCGTGTTATTGACATCAGCGGTTATCGTCCCCACCCCATCGACCACTCCGCCTGCCAGGGTTACCGTATTGGCGTAGATATCAGCCAGCGTAATCATACCCCTTAAGGCTTGCGTTCCACTACGGCCTGCACCGTCGCGAAGATCAATCACCACATTACCGGTACCGGCATCGATCATCATCCCCGGCGCCATGGTAATGACGGCAGCTCCCGGGTCACGGTTTGCAGTCACGACACCATTGGCCAATGTTTCATTAGCGATGATGGTCAGGTCGCCATTATCAGTGACAATATTTGAATTCAGAATCACACTTCTTCCCACTTTAATCGTCAGGCTGCCCCCTGCCCCCGCGTTGGCGACAAGGAGGTCATTATCTGCAGCAAGAATGAAGTCGTTGTTGGATTGTAAAACAAGATTGCCGCCTTCCAGCGCAGCCTTGATTGAAGCGACAGACAACGTAGCATCGGTGCCCGGCGTGTTGGCGAACAAGGTATCCGATGTCGCGCCAATACCCACTGATACAACATGCATCCGCCCTTCGAAAGTAGAGGGGGCACTGCTGATGTTCGGACTCAGCACCACGAAATCGCCATTGCCAAGCGGGACAATCCCTTCACCGCCAAACGAATCGGATGTCGATGTGCCCTGAACACGATCAACTTCCACGCCGGTACTTGAATCCACGACGATGACACTGCCTACATTGCTCAAGCCCCCCACAATATCCACGGGATTCGACACGACAAAATAGCCATTGTTAAGATCATATGCGCAGACAGGCTGAAAACAGTCACCCAATCGATCGTTATTATCATCCCCTTCGATACGGGCAATCTCTAATCCCGTGGTACCATCCATCAGCCTGACAATACCGTTTCTGGAGAGTACACCGGTACTTTCCTCGGGGGCCAACTCAAGGTAATTGCCATTGCTCAATACAAAGGCGCTGTTATTAGTGCCGGTAGAACCGGCATCCAGATCGAGCGCCCGGCCAATCTCCAGGCCTGTTGTACCATCGGCCAGTATCGTACCCATAAAATCGCCGGTGCTGCCATTATCGCCCGCATCTATACTCAAGATAATGTAATTACCATTTGTCAGCTCGTAAACTCCACCATCACCCATTTCAATATCAGTAACATAACCATTGATGCGGCCGACCTCTGCACCGGTAACGCCGTTCATCAGGACAACACTGCCTTTCAACCCGCCGACATTATTCTGTGGATTGGTAAATACATAGTTACCGCTATTGAGCGCTGTCAGTGCTTTATAAGTACCAAGAAACTGATCATACGGATTGTTCATGAGAAAACTGTTACCGGGCGTAATGGCGCCTACGCCGCCGCCCAGCACAAATTGCCCATTGCTGCCGTTAATCAGGGTTGCCGCACCCGCATCCGGGGAGCCCACAACATAGTTGCCATTGTTCAACACGATTACATCGTTACCGGTTTCATCGTTAAGCGTGATCCCGCCGGTAATACTGTTTGAGGTTGTGATACCAGTGATACCGCCACCGTTTACAAACTGGCCGGTACTGCCATCCATCTGACTGACAACTCCGGTTGAACTGTTCCATAAACGACTGGCCACTACATAGTCCCCATTGGGGAGGGCGAAAACGCCGCTGAACCCGACGCGATCAGAGGCGGAACCAATGAGACTGTTGCTCGAGCTGATGTTACCGAAACCGCCCCCGACGGCAAATTCACCATTGCTGCCGTTAACCAGCGTCACAGCGCCGGAGTTTACGCCGCCAATGCCGGCGCCTGGCTGGGCGATAACAAAGTTACCGTTACTCAGTTCGGTAATACTCCCGCTGGTTAAGGTGATACTGTTCGAACTGCTGACCACGCCGGTAGTGCCGTTGACGCCATCGCCGAGCGTCACTGCGCCGGCGAACGAGTTGAATCTGCCACTTCGTACAACGTAATTACCATTGCTCAGTGCGGTAATTCCGTTTTCAGAGATTCTGTCTCCACTGTTGCCAGTCAGGCTGTTACCGGTTGAAACAACACCGTAACCACCACCGTTGACAAACTCCCCCGTCGCGCCATCGTGCAGAGAAACTGCGCCAGTGTCGCTTGCACCCAGGTTCGCGTCCGGGCTGCTGATCACAAAGTTGCCGTTGGTCAGCACCGTCACACCACCATTGCCCACTTGATCGAATGCTGTTGCACCGAGTATGCTGCCTATCAGCGCAGTGCCGCCAGCATTGAATATATAGACCGCACCGGCATTGCTGCCACCAAAATCACTGTTAAAGTCAATAAGCAGCAGATTGCCGTTATTCAGTTCAACAGCCGCTTTACCGGAAATGGGGTCTTGACCGAATTGATTGAAATTCGCCACATTCGGACTCACTATTTCAGTATCACTGACGGTAAAGGTACCACTGCCGGATACGCTGATGTTCTTGGGATCCAGCAACAAGGTTCCCAACTCCCCGGCCGGCGCCCTCAGGTCAACATCGCCACCATACTTAAGGCTCTCCTTACCGGACACCTCAACGAAGCCGCCATTGCCGCCGTTTTCACCACCCCTCACGGAGATACTACCAGTGAAATACGTCTCATCATCGGCCCAGACAATCACCTGACCACCGTCACCTGACGCTGTCGCATCAGCAGTAAAAGAGGCGTCCGCATTCACCATTGTTCGTGCGGCATTACGAATATTGTCATCCTTGCCCTGATAACCGCCGCCAACATTGATCCTGCCACCGCCCTGCATACCGCTGGCATCGACACTGGCCCCTGCCACCTTTACTTCGCTACCCAGCAGTTGTACCGCTCCACCCTTGAAGCCGGAAGCGGAATAACTCGCTGAGGTAAACAGACTTGTCTCCGCAGTAATACTGATTTGCCCGGCGCTGCCATCCCGGCTGTTCACTGATGCCAGCGATTTTGCCAAAGCGAGAATTTGCCCGGATGCCCTTACTTTGATACTGCCACCTTGCTGCTCACCTTCTGCAAACAGATCTCCGGCATGCAGGACATTATCGGCCACGAACTCAATGTCTCCCCCGATAACCCCGGACACATCAATGTTCCCATGCTGATAAATCACTGCCGGCGCATCGCCGGCATCCGTTTCCGCAATAAGCCTGACATCTCCACCAGCGGCCGATAAGGTGCTCCCGTTTTCCAGAGTAATGCTCCGGGAGGCCGAAAGAACAATGTTGCCGCCGGCACCAATGCCTATACTGTCGGCATTTACCGAACCACTGTGTTTAATGGTGCCGGCAAACATCTGCGCCGCTCCACCGTTGGTGATTATCTCACCCAGATTAACTGCTTTATTCTCCGACGCCTGTACGTCAAAGACGATATGATCGGAATCGAGACCGGCGATGGTAACGCTTTCACCGGCGGCCAGAATGATCTGCCCTCCGTCCGTTTCGATAATGCCGCCATTTTCTATGTTCGGAGCGATGAGAAAAATATTACCGTCAGCACCGGCCTTGATGTAGCCCTTGTTTTGAATATCGGCCGCAGCGTCTCCCTGAAAGGTTAAATTGCCGTTTATAAAGTCTTCATCGCTCATATCCAGCGTCGAAGCAATCAGTCCGGCGGTATCAATGACGGCATCCTGACCAAAAACAATACCGTTCGGGTTGATGACAAACACACGCCCGTTTGAAAGCAGTTGCCCCAAAACAGAGGAAGGGTCCTGTCCAACAACACGATTGAGAACAGCACTGCTGGTTGATTCCTGAATGAAACGGGTGATTTCGTTATGTTGAATGGAAAACTGTTGCCAATTGATAATGCTGCCGGGACTGTTGGTGATATTCAAGGTGCTTGCATTGGGGTGCAAAAAATTCACCTGACCATGAACTACATCCGCCCCCTGAGGATTGGCATAAGCCGCAGTCCCGCTCAACAGCCCCAGTAACAGGCCAACAAGCCTGATTCCCGTCGGTAATACTCTCATCTTCGCGTGTCCTCACTTGATGACAAGATAGTTTTTTTGTTGAACTATCTATACTTGGATTAATTATTATTTTTTACAGTGGTACAAGTGCAGTTAACAACAATAATTTATTGCACGACACATTCAAACTCTGTTTCCTCAATGACGTTGTCATCAAGCAGTTCATAAAGCGTATCAAAAAGTTCATTAATGGTATTTAGATATACGTCGTGCCTTTGAAAATTTTCTATTCGCTCCAGACGAACCAGTTGTTGTCCATCCATCGAAGCAAATCCCGCCTCACCTGCACCCAGATCCAGTTCCCGATCTTCCTGGAACATGGCACAGTGGCCCTCATAACAGGCCACATAGAGACCTTGTTCGGTACCACTACGGCTTTCAGTACCAAATAGATTTTCAAAATCCACATCGACCGTGTCCGGACGAGGTACATTAAAAACCGGTGCTGCATCCAAAAATTCCGGACTCAGATTAACAGCCCCAATACGGGCAATCTGATCCAGCCCAATCTCCTTCGTACCCGAGTCGTTATCAGTGGTGATGACCCCTTGCCAGACGGCTGCTACCAGACCACAGTCGGGAGATGCCGTGCAGGGACCGAGCCACAGCAGATCGAAGCCGGTACCTCGAATACCAATAGTGGCCACGGCCGTCCTGACTCTGTATTGTTCGGGATTACGTTTGCTCATCAAGCCCGTCAGAGCACGCATACCACCCCTGACCAAACGGAAGAAAGAACTGTCACTTTCAGGCGCGTCCTTGTCAAATCTATATTGTTCTATCTTGAACTGGGTCTCGGGTTTAAGGGTTACCCGGCCCTGATCACGAAATGCCAGTATCGCATAAGCACCTTTGTGCGTAATAATTTCATCCGTTTCATAAAGCGGCGCACCACGTGTCAGATTGCGCATATCCTTACCATCCTTTTTCGCGGTGACTCCGCCTCTGATGAAGGCAACACGCCCCACCACAGAAGAGGGAGTTGCCGTCTTTTTACCGGCGGCCTGTTTGGCATCTACAGCACAGTCTGCAGCACATAAACGTGCATCAAATTCGGTCCCGCGAATACCGATGGTGGCCACCGCCGTTTTGATTTTAAATGCATCGGGGTTGCGCTTGCTGATGAAACCGGATATGGCCCGTAAGCCACCACGAAACAATCTCAAGGCGGCACTCTCTTCCCCTGCTTTGTCCGCATAGTCAGTAATTGCCAGCACACTGTCCGGTCGAATCGACAAACGCGTCCCATCATTCAATTTAATGACAGCAAAACTCCTCTGGGCAGTGGTAATCGTATCGCTGCGATAAATACCGGCATTTTTACCCAACAAGCGGATCTGGCCGCCGCTGCTTTGTGCACTGACCGCACCTCGGGAAAAAATCACTTCACCAATGGGCTCCGCCGCCGACACCGGGTGTGCATAGCACAGCAGAATCAGCAAAGCGGATGCAAACAACGAAATATTGAAAAAATTCTCGCCGTCACTTATGAGCTGACTGATATTCATATCATCCCTTAAAACCGATAAAAAATACTGATGTGGGATTTCACGCCACCGGCATTCGAGGTTCTGGCGGCATTGACTTCATGACCATAGTCAAAGTTAACACTCAGTTTGTCACTCCAGTGCCAGCGTAGTCCGACGCCGAGACTGGCAATAGTTTCGCTGTCGATTTGCCCTGGCGGTGCATCGATTACCCTGATATATCCGGTATCAAAAAAACCCAACAAGCGGACATTATATTTCAGCGGGGGGGTCCAGGCTTCCATCGTCAACCTTATTCCTTTATCACCGGTGACGGCACGTTCTTCAAAGCCACGTACTGAATTTACGCCACCCACGCCAAATTGTTCACCGCTAATCAGGGGTTCACCAGTGTATTGGCCGCTCAATACGGTATTAAGCAACCAGCCGCTGCTCAGGGTGTAACTTGCCGCGGTGGTGAAACGAAGCGCCTCCCAGCTTTGTTTTGCGCCCAGCCTGGCAGCGGCATAGGTGGGACCGTCATTAATGGCGCCACCGCTGAGATTTCTGAGATAGCTCAGCAGAAACTTGAGCCCGGCCCGTTCCATTCGCCATTCACCTGAATACGACAGGGTCAGCGGTCGGCTGCGTACATCGACACCCAACTGGGATACGCCAAAAAAGATATCGTTTTTAAATAATTTATCGTCAACACCCAGCAGCAAACGATGTCGATAATTATTCCAGTTGCGAAAGGTATGTGTATAGCTCCCACCCAGGAACCTGCCTGCGCCGCTGACATCAAAAACCTGTTCGATGGTGCCGCTGTCTACGTCTGAGCGGGAATAATAAAAAGCCAGACTTCCCGATAACTTATACAGAGGTAAACGATAATTGGCGCCGTATTGTTTGACATCTCCAAAATGACCCGGTGAAGTGGTATAAGAGACGGTAAGTGAATCATCCAAACCCAGCAGGTTGGTATGCTGGAATCCACCGGTAATCCTGAATTCACCCGTCTCTTCCGTACCAATGTTGTTTAAACCCGTAAAAAATTGCCAGGGACGCCGGTCCTTCACGCTCAGTTCAGCATCAACACTGTCCGGAACCTTGCTGCGTTTAAGCCGTATGGTGACCTGTTTGGAGGGGTGATCATTGGCAATGATCAGCTCCCGGGAAAGCTCCTTCGTATCCGGGACGGTTCCGGGTTTAAGACCGGGCAATGAGGCCCTGATATTTTCATCGGAAAACCTCTCATTACCACTGACCTCAATATTCGCCAGTGTAAATACCACGACTTCCAGCTGAATCCGGCCCTGATCCATTGTCTGCGGCGGTAAAATCACCCGGTGAAATGAGTGTCCAGCCTGCAGGATGGCGCTCTCCAGTTCCGATGCCGCTTCCAGCAAGCCATCCAGGCCCTCATGCTCGCCCAGGAACGGGGCCAGGATAGATTGGGTCAACGCTGCATCCAGGGGGTTCTCGCCATTGACGACGAACTCATTCACCGTAAACTGAACCGCAGGGGGTTCGTCAGCCGCGTATACTGTTACATGTGCAAACAGAGAACCGAGCGAGATAAGCCCGATACTCAGGATCGAATAAATGCTGGCAATAGGCATAATTACAGACTGTAAAAATATGACAAATTTATAGTTTTTATGTTCTTTTGGGAGATAATAGTATACGCGCCCATGTTTGGCATGCCCAACCCACCATTAATCAGGCAGTCTCGCTATTCTGGGCCTGTGAAGTGTATTTGCCTATCACCAGAAATAGTGAGTATGCATATCTCTGCTAACTAGTTTTAGGTATATTCGAATATCCATTTCCATGGCAGCATGGAGCCCCACAGAAGGCAACTGCTAATACAATATCGGCCCCTGACTATGCAAACGAATACATCGGTACTGGTGGTGGAAGACGATTCTTCCACCCGTGAACGGTTTTCACGTGTGATCGGGGGGCATCCTCAACTGGATCTGGTGGGTGATGCGGGCGATCTGGCTACCGGGATAGAACTGTTGAACCGACTGACTCCCGATGTATTGCTGATGGATCTGGACCTGCCGGATGGAAATGGCATGTCGTTGATTGAAGAAATCGAGTCGAAAAATTTACAGACTGAGGCCATGGTGATATCCGTATTCGGGGATGAGCGCCATGTGATTCGTGCGATAGAGGCAGGCGCTGGCGGCTATTTGCTGAAAGATGGTGGTGCAGATCAGATTACCGGCGCCATCCTGCAACTGGTGGCAGGCGGGGCCCCCATCAGTCCCTCTATCGCCAAACATTTATTAAAACGATTCCGGCATCATGAGCAACCGGACACCGAAGACGAAGACGCAGACGCTACACAAATGGAGCCCTTGACCAACCGGGAACAGGAGATCCTCAAATTCGTCAGTTATGGTTATACCGCAAAGGAGATCGCGGAGCAGAACAACATTTCCATACACACAGTCAATACGCATATCAGAAACACCTACAGTAAACTCGCAGTCAATTCACGCGCAGAAGCCGTCATGAAAGCGGTACGCCACGGTATTATAAATACTGAACGAATGAAATAATGCCCTCTGTCAGGACGATGCTTGATCCGATTATCGCATTGCCGAAATGGATTTCGGGTTTTGCTTTACTCATGCTGCTGTCCGTGTTCCTCTCCCCTTCCTGGTTGCCTGAACCCGATCCCGCATATCGTCTGGATAATGCTGTTTTCCACTATCGGGAAGATGACACGGCAACGTCTCCCGATAATGAAAAACGAAAGGCAATACGTCTGCCACATGACTGGCGTAAAAACGGCGCAACGGTTACATCGGGGTGGTATGAATTTTCAATAAATTTTTCAGCGCCTGTTGATAAAACCATGATGTTGTACATCACTCATGTACAACAAAGTGCCGATATCAGAATCGATGGCATTTCCGTCAGCAGTAACGTGCCCGCATATGCTGTCGGGGGGCATATATGGAGCAGACCCATGCTGTTCAGTTTACCGGAAAACGTGCTAACGCCCGGTGATCACAAAATAGCTATCACGCTGCACAGCGAACCGGTGTCCAATGGACTGCTGGGAAATATATATTTGGGACCTGCACAGAAATTACGTCCCTTCTGGGAGTGGCGTTATCATTATCGCTTTACACTGACAGTCATTATTACTTTCGGCATGCTCTGTTTAAGCTTGTTTATGGCTGTCCTGTGGCTGCTGCGTAAAAAAGACACGATGTACGGCTGGTTCACCATCTGCACCTTCTTTTGGTCCATACACAACATTCCACACATTATCGATACCCCGGGAAACTTGACACCCGCCTTCTGGGATGCGCTCTATTTTGTTTTATTGGGCTGGATGGTGGCAGCACTGGTAATATTCAATCATCGCTACACCGGACAGATTTATCCCAAGCGGGAAAAGTTTTTACTTGTTTATGTTGTCCTGGCAGCCTTGCCTTTTTTCTTTCTCTCACAGGAGTCCGTCCATACCTACGCCTACAGGGTCTGGGATCTGTCTTTGTTGCCCATTGGGGCCTACGCTGTTTACTATTTAGCGCAGGCCCATTACAGAAACCCCGCTCTGGAAATAAAATTGCTGATCATGGCGGGTATCATTATTTTGACTTTCGGTTTAAACGACTACTTCGTTATCGCCGGCCTGACTGACAGGACCCGGGGGCTGTTAATGCAGTTCAGCGGATTCCCCACCATGCTGGTACTCATCTGGTTCCTCTTATTGCGCTTTACCCGCGTTCTGGCCGAGTCTGAATCTCTTAATCTTGAGCTGGAACAGCGTGTTTATATTAAAGAGAAGGAACTCGAAGAAAACTTTGAACGTTTTAGAAAAATGGAACAGGAACGGCTGCTGTCAGATGAACGCAGTCGAATAATGCAGGATGTTCACGATGGTGTAGGAGGTCAGCTGGTTGCCATGCTGGCGGAAATTGATACAGGCAGAGCATCACAGGAACAGGTTCGTGATGCGCTGTCACAGAGTTTAACCGACCTGCGTCTGGTCATTGATTCTCTTGATACCGCCAGCGAAGATTTACCCACCCTGCTGGGTATGTTAAGGACACGACTGCAACCCAGACTGGACGGGCATGGTATTGAACTTCACTGGGGGGTCGTACCTTTGCCAAGACCTGAAAATTTCGGCCCTCGAAAAGCGCTTCACCTGATGCGAATTTTACAGGAAATATTTGTCAATATATTGAAACACAGTCATGCCAGAAATATTTATTTGGACACGAAAGTCCTGCAAAACGAAAAGGGTCTGGAACAAATCGAAATAAATATACGCGACGATGGATGTTGGCGCGAACCTGAAGATAATTCCGGTCATGGCCTGAGAAATATGCGCCGACGCGCTGACAGTATTGATGTTGAACTGGAAATAGACGGCAAGAGTACCGGAACAAGCGTGAAAATTATATTATTCGGCAATAACAATTCAGTTGACGATCCCGCTAACCAGGACCTTGCAAGCTGATTTAATGGACCTTTGTTGATACTGCCGATTCTGTCTGCAAAGCCCAGTTCGCCTGTGTGATCCCCTGAGTCAGGATGTTATGAAGCATGTAGAGCAACGACTTGTTCAGGTTTAATGTAATCCCTTTGCCCTGCTCCGGTAAAAGTTCGAGCATCAGATTCCCGTCTTGTGTATTTCGTGTATTGATCCGAAATGCGAGCACGCCGGATTCCCCCAGCGGATAATGTTTTACCTTTTCATGATCATATTTTTTCTCCAGCGCGCCGTTCTTCAACATCGTTGTGGTTTCCTCGCTGCCGGCAACCGATGGCACACCACCGCGACTGTCAATTTCCTTGTTTATCAGTCCTATCAACAAACTGGTATAACGTCGTGTCAACCACACCCTGTATTCATCACCCCCATCCGAACTGATACGCAACAGCAGACGATCTTCTTTCGGATCATGTGCAATATTCATTTGATGAAGTTGATCAGTCATTGATTCATTCCAGTTGATCTATCATTCCCAGCCAGCGTTGATGGCGGTCGGCCAATTGCGCCAGCGTGGTACGTTCAAACATAAAGCCATAACGATCAAGTGCATGTTTGTGTGCGGCTGTTTCGTCGGCGCAGCAGTCTTCGACTATCGCGGTAAGATAACCACGCTGCATGGCCGACAGCGTGGTCAATAATACACAGATGGATGTCACCAGACCGGCCGTGAGCAGGAAGCGTTTATTGTAATGTTGTAAATGCGGTTCCAGTTCATTCATGAGAAAGCCGTCAAAAGCCTGTTTTTCAATAATCAGCTCTCCCGGTACTTCGTTTGCCTCCGGCAGCAGGGCAACACCACCGCTACCCTCGACACATGGCATCTTGCGGCCGAGTTTGTAGACGGGCATCCAGTCGGATTTGTCGGCCTGAAAACAGGCACGCAAGTGTATCACCTCAATGCCCTGTCGCCGGCACAGCTGGAGTAAACCGGCAACATTGGCTTTGAAATGTGGAAATGCCTGTTCCGTCTGCTCCGACCAGAAGTCGTTTTGTACATCTATCAAAAGTAATGCAAACTGGTCCCAGTTTTTTTTACTCCCGGACATATCACCCCCTTGTCAACGTGACTATATCAAAATTATTCAGGACTGAAACAAAATTGCCGGCCTTTCGGTCTCTTGTCTTCACACCCCGACAGAATAGTGAAAACTGATATATAATTATAGTTTGCATATTAATAACAAACAGACAAACCGGTATGACAATAATCAAACAAAATGATCTTATCGACAGTATTGCAGATGCGCTGCAATTCATCTCCTATTACCATCCTCTGGATTTTGTTCAGGCCATGCATGCGGCCTACGAACGGGAAGAATCCCAGGCTGCCAAAGATGCCATGGCACAGATTTTGATAAATTCGCGTATGTGTGCGGAAGGCCATCGGCCTATTTGTCAGGACACCGGTATCGTTACCGTATTTCTGGACATTGGCATGGATGTACAATGGGACAGCGAACTGAGTGTTGAAGCGATGGTGAATGAGGGTGTGCGCCGCGCCTATACGCATCCGGATAACGTCTTACGTCCATCCATACTGCAAGACCCTGCCGGCACACGCCGCAACACCGGTGACAACACCCCGGCGGTCATTCACATGCGGGTGGTCACAGGTGATAAAGTCGTTGTGCATCTGGCGGCAAAAGGAGGTGGCTCCGAGAACAAGGCAAAGTTGGCAATGTTGAATCCCAGTGACAGTATTGTCGAGTGGGTGGTGGACACCGTACCCAGGCTGGGCGCAGGCTGGTGTCCGCCTGGAATACTGGGTATCGGTATCGGCGGCACCGCAGAAAAATCGGCCCTGCTCGCAAAAGAGTCCTTGCTGGACAGCATCGACATTCAGCAACTGCAGGACCGTGGTCCGCAAAACCGGGTGGAGGAATTGCGTCTGGAGATATTCGATGCGGTGAACAAGCTCGGCATCGGCGCCCAGGGACTGGGCGGTATGACCACAGTACTGGATGTAAAGATTAAAGACTATCCCACCCATGCAGCTTCCCTGCCGGTGACACTGATCCCCAACTGCGCCGCCACTCGCCACACGCATTTTACCCTTGATGGTGCCGGGCCGAGCCTGCAATCGCCTCCCCGTCTGGAGGATTGGCCAAAAATCACCTGGGAGGCAGGACCGAATTCCAGACGTGTTAATCTGGATACAGTCACCGCAGACGAGATTGCCGAGTGGCAACCGGGTGAAACGGTTTTATTAAGTGGCAAATTATTGACCGGCCGCGACGCAGCTCATAAAAAGATAAAGGATCTTCTGGATAATGGCGAAGCCCTGCCCGATGGCGTGGATTTCCGCAACCGCTTCATCTATTACGTCGGCCCCGTGGATGCGGTTCGCGATGAAGTCGTCGGGCCCGCCGGGCCCACCACGGCAACGCGTATGGACAAGTTTACCGAAATGATGCTGGCCAAAACCGGGCTCATCGGCATGATAGGCAAGGCGGAACGCGGCCCGCTCGGGATAGAAGCCATTAAAAAACACCGGGCTGTCTATCTGATGGCCGTGGGGGGCGCTGCCTATCTTGTCTCCAAAGCCATCACCAACGCGCGCGTCATCGCTTTTCCCGAACTGGGGATGGAAGCCATACACGAATTCGAAGTCAGGGACATGCCGGTCACAGTGGCAGTCGACGTAAACGGTAATTCGATGCACCACAGCGGCCCCTTGCAATGGCAGAAGATAATACTGTCACGGAAAGCGGATGAGCAGGTATAGACATCAGCACGCGTATTCCCTTATCACTGACAGGCTTCATGCATACGGATACCGTAAAATAAATCAAGTGAATTCATGGGCTTACTTCAGGGTTTGGAATAATGGCTGTCAGATCCTCCACTCTGTTATAACATAGACCTTCAATCGGGTGAGTGACATATAATATGAAGGTAAGGTTCGCTATACATCGGCACATGTTGATTATCGTTCTGGTAACGGTATTGACCGCCTGTGATCAAAACAAGGGGACAGACCTTCCTGTCAACACCACACCAGCGGTGCAGGAAGCCCCGCAACAATTGACCACTGTCTCCGTTGAAAAGGGGCACGAGGAAAACCGACAATTTAATATTGGCAACACCCGATACCTGTTTGACGTTTCGAATCATTCCCCGGCCGACCTGGAAAATCTGTTACAAAGAGCGGAGGAAATCAGGGAAACACATGCCACAGGCTATGATGATCTTGAGATAGTGCTGATCCTGCACGGACCTGATATTAATATATTCAGGCAGGAAAATTATACGAAACACAAACCTTTGGTTGATCTTGCTGCCAGGCTGGATGCCTTTAAAATTATCGATATGAAAATATGCGAAACAGCGATGTCGAGTATGAATGTGCAGCGTAGCGAGATCCCGGCCTTTATTGAATCAGTTCCCTATGCGCCGGATGAAATACGCCGGCTGAGCGAGGAAGGCTATATCAATCTTTAGTGTAGTTGACGGGCAGACTGTGCTTTGCCCGTGCTGAGGTTTCTTCGTATCAAAAATGCTGATAGCCCTGCAGTGCCAGCGCCAGCTCATCGCCATTTCCCTCCAGCCAGCAGATACCCTCGCCACCGGTGATGGTACCGATACAGGTGACGGGATAACCCAGATCGCCCGTTATATTTTCCAGTTCCCGTTTCCGCTCAGGCGCTATGGTAAAACACAATTCATAATCATCACCGGCAGCCAGGACCAATTGCCAGTCAGGGCGACTGTCTGCTGATTTTTCCAGCAAGCGGCAGACCGGCAGCTTTGCCAGTTGTACCTGTGCCGCGACCGCGCTGGATGTCAGGATGTGACCCAGATCAACAGCCAGCCCGTCGGAGACATCAATAGCGGCTGTGGCGAGACCCGCCAGATTCAGACCCAGTTTCACTCTCGGATCGGGTCTGTTAAGACGCTCGAGACAATGCGCAGGAATCGTAGGATCATCAGGATCAGCCTTTACTGCCTGACAGGCGAATCCGGCAGCACCCAGGCAACCGCTGACATAGATCAGATCACCGGGGCTTGCGCCGCTACGCCGGATACTTTGTCCCTGCTTCGCGGTCCCCATTATTTGCACGGTAATGGACAAGGGCCCCCGGCAGGTATCTCCACCGATCAAAGTGATGGCATAGCTGTTGGCCATGTCCGCAAAACCTTTGGCGAAGGCCTCCAACCACTCAGGTTCAATTTCCGGAAGGGTCAATGCCAGCGTTGCCCAGCGCGGTATGGCCCCCATCGCCGCCATATCGCTGATATTGACGGCCAGCGATTTGTAGCCGATGTCGAAGGCCTCGGCATGCGGGGAAAAATGAATATCTTTCACAAGGGTATCGACCGATACCAGCAACTCCTCGCCGGGGGGGACATCAATGACAGCGGCGTCATCACCTATACCACAGCACACACTGCTATCGTCCGGGCTTAATCCTGAAAAATAACGATCAATGAGATCAAATTCACGAATGGACATTGTTCAACCGGGTGTGCTCAGCTGGACTCGTTTGCACCGTAAATTATTTACCGATAATGGCATGTTCAATGTACCTGAGACGGCTTCAGTTCGCTGTGTTGGCGAGTTCCACCGTTCTTATCTGACGGGCGGCCTTGTCCAGTATGCCGTTAACATATTTATGTGATTGTTCTGCACCGAACATCTTGGCCAGTTCGATAGATTCATTCAGAACAACCCGCCAGGGTAATTCAAGGCGATAGAGCAACTCGTACATGCCCAGATGGAGGATCGCGTTTTCGACCGGATCGATCTCTTTTAACGGTCGATCAAGCAAGGGCACCAGGTGACTGTTCAGCTCTTCCAGGTGTATTTCTATACCTCTCAATATTTCTCGAAAATAATCGATATCCGCCTTGTTCAGTTCTGTCCTATCCTTTTCAAACTCACGAATTATTTCCGCCATCGGCTTCTCGGCCATACCCCATTGATAAAGCGCCTGCACCACCGACCGGCGGGCACGTACCCGGGCAAATTTGGAAACGTTTTTCCCCATCGGTCTTTGCATCAACCAATCTGTCCCAGCACCGTGATCATTTCCATCGCAGTCTGTGCCGCCTCACTGCCCTTGTTACTTTCTTCATCACCGGATCTGTCCATGGCCTGATCAATAGTATCCACTGTCAACACACCGAATATCACCGGCAAGCCTGTTTCAACAGCAATAGCTGCTATGCCTCGTGCACATTCAGCGGCGATGATCTCGAAGTGAGCTGTCTCCCCTCTGATCACCGCACCGAGCGTGATAATGGCATCGACATTACCGGCATCGGCTATACGTTTAACCGTTACCGGAATTTCGAAAGCACCGGGGACTTTTACCAGACTCACATTGGCCCTTTTTATACCGGCACTCATCAATGTGTTTATACAACCTTCCAGTAAGCGATCCACGACAGAGCTGTTATAACGACTGACCACCAGCGCAATTCGACTGTCGCCGACCCTGCCGGTGGCTTCAATTTGTTTTATATCACTCATAGTGGCCTCTTCTGCCCTGCTTTATTCTGCAACATACTCCACCACCTCCAGACCAAAGCCGGACAGTGCATGCAATCGTTTGGGTGAACTCATTACTTTCATCTTGCCTACACCCAGATCGGAAAGAATCTGCGCACCGAGTCCAAGTGTTCTGATGTCCTTGCCATCTCTGTCCGCCTTCTGTATTTCGTCCTTTTCCTCCACTCCCATCGACTCAATCTGGTTAATCAGCGCCGCCGGTTCAAACTGGTCACAGAGGATAACCACGACACCCTGCCCTTCTTCGGCAATACGCTTCAGAATATTCCTGATTGGCCAGTGACTGCTGATGGCACTGGTTAAATCATAAACCGGGTTTTCCACATGCACCCGTACCAGTACCGGCGTGTCCGGGTTGATATCACCTTTCACCATGGCCATGTGCAAATCGCTTTTCACACTGTCTCTAAATGCTATCAGTCTGAAGTCGCCAAACTCCGTATTGATCATCGATTCCGCCACTCGCTCAATGCTCTTTTCACTCTCAACGCGATAACTGATCAAATCAGCGATGGTGCCAATCTTGATATCATGTTCTTTCGCCAGTATCTCCAGATCCGGGCGTCTGGCCATAGTGCCATCTTCCTTCAGTATCTCGACGATGACCGAAGTCGGCTGCATACCTGCCAGACGTGACAGATCACAACCTGCTTCAGTATGGCCGGCACGGGAAAGGACACCGCCGGGATGGGCCATGATGGGAAACACATGACCCGGTTGTACCAGATCCGAAGGTTGTGCGTCTGCGGCCACGGCCTTCTGGATGGTCAAGGCACGATCTGCCGCCGAGATCCCCGTGGTGACCCCCTCGGCCGCTTCGATGGAAACAGTGAAATTAGTGGCCTGACTGGAATAAAAATTCCCCGCCATCAGAGGTAGATTCAATTTACGACAATGTTCGCGTGTCAATGGCAGACAGATTAATCCTCGTCCATAACGTGCCATGAAATTGATGGCATCAGCCGTGACGCATTCAGCGGCCAGAACAAAATCACCTTCATTTTCCCGGTCTTCGTCATCCATGAGAATCACCATCCGCCCCTGGCGGATCTCTTCGATCAATTCTTCTGTGGTATTTAAAGCCATGCAGCTACTCTATATCCTGATAAAAAGGTCCGGCTATCATAATCGATAGCCATCGTGTTTTAACTACTTATTTTCTCGTTGCAGGCCTTCCAGATAGCGAGCTATCAAATCCACTTCCAGATTGACCCGAGTGTCCTTTTTGTAGTCTGAGAAAATGGTTTCCTCCATGGTATGAGGAATAATATTGACAAAAAAAACATTCTCAGCAACATCGTTCACGGTGAGACTGACACCGTCTATACAAATCGATCCCTTTTTACACAAATACCGGTTCAGTTCGGCAGGAACGCTTATATCAAATCGAAGCGAGCGTGCATCTTCGTGAAAATCCCGGATATGACCGATGCCGTCCACATGCCCGGAGACGATGTGCCCTCCCAGCCGATCACTAAGCAACAGGGCCTTTTCCAGGTTGACCGCCATGCCTGTCGTGGCTTCACCGAAAGTAGTCACTGCCAGCGTTTCTGTGGACAAATCTGTTGAGAAAGCGCTTTGCTGCAATTCAATAACCGTCAGACAGGTACCATTGACACTGATACTGTCACCAATACCCACATCAGACAGATCCAGCTTGCCGGTATCAATACTGAAACGCCTGTCAGCACCCCTGTCTTCAATAGCCAGGATGCTGCCTGTTGCCGCAATAATACCTGTAAACATATTTCAATTTATCTTTTGTTACTCACTTTGAATGTCATTCGCCGATCACGCCCTACCATCCGGCTGTCGACGATTTCCAGTTCCAGCTTGTCCTGCATTGTTTTGACGGACGGTAAATGAAACAGCCCTTTACCGCCATCACCCATCAACACAGAGGCCTGATATAGAATGATTTCATCAACAAGACCCCGCTCCAGCATCGCCCCGGACAATTCTGCACCGGCCTCCAGCAGGATCTCATTTATTTCTTCTCGCGCGGCCAGATAATGCATGACCGCTGGCAGAAATGCCGCACCCTCTTCCTGCAGAACAATCACTTCCGCCCCCGCTGCATTGATTTTTCGCTGTTTCGATCCATCGCTGTGCTGTGTAAATACCAGCGTCCGTCCGGCATTGGACAAAATCTTCGCGTCGACGGGAATTCTCAACCGGCGATCCAGCACGACCCGCAAGACCTGTCTGTCGCCAATATCGATTTCTCTCACATCCAGCCCGGGATCATCCATCAGCACAGTACCGATACCCGTCATGACGGCGGCACTGCCCGCACGCCATCGTTGCACATCCATCCTCGCCGCCGCTTCTGTAATCCATTTGCTTTCACCGCTGGCCACAGCAATCTTGCCGTCGAGACTCATGGCCAGCTTACAACGTACATAGGGACGCTTTTCCGTCATGCGCATGACATAGCCCCGATTGAGTTTTTGTGCCTCCTCCTCCATCAAACCCACCGACGTTGCTATATCAGCCTGCGCCAACCTTGCCATGCCCTGCCCCGCCACCTGAGGATTCGGATCCGACATGGCTGCCATGACATGCGATACGCCGGCATTGATCAAGGCCTCGGTACAGGGTCCGGTCCGGCCACTGTGATTACAAGGTTCCAGTGTGACATAACAGGTGGCCCCTTCCGCCCTGTCCGGTAATGCTTTCAGTGCATTGATTTCAGCGTGAGCATCGCCCCGGTACTCATGCCATCCTTCGCCAACAACTATATTGTCGCAAACAATGACACAACCTACGCGAGGATTGGGATGGGTAGTATTCACGCCGCGCCTGGCCAGTTGCAAAGCGCGGGACATAAAAAAATAATCCGCTTCTTGCCACTTCGATGTCACTTCTTTTTACTTTCGCTGTCGCCGGGGAGCAGATCCAGTTGATCTTTTTTGATTTCCGGCGGTAACTCGTGTTCCAGTCGCTCGATCTCCTCCAGAAATGCGCGCACATCTTCAAAACTGTGATATACCGAAGCGAAACGCACATACGCCACCTGATCGATGCTGCGCAATTCTTCCATTACCCAGTCACCTATTTTGCGGGCCCTGACCTCGCGTTCACCCATTGCGCGCAGTTTATGCCCGATGCGTGATACAGCCAGCTCGACTCGTTCCATGGCGACAGGTCGTTTCTCCAGTGCCCGCATAATACCCGAACGTAATTTATCCTGATTGAATTGCTCGCGGCGTTCATCCGACTTGATGATGCGCGGATAATTCAGCTCAGCGCTCTCATAAGAGGTGAAACGGTCCTTACATTCGGTACATTCCCTGCGACGACGGATCTGATCACCCTCACCCACCAGGCGCGAGTCAATGACCCTGGTATCCATACATGAACAAAACGGGCAACGCATCTGATTTACCTTTTAGTCCTCAGCCCCGGATCAAAACCTGGGGTTTTTTACGGAAAAACGACCCCGGAGTATACAGTCACAGACGGCGGCATGCATGCCGCAGTTTATGACTGATCTTTTATATATAACAACGACTCACTCAAGTTTCATACATGGGAAATTGTTCACACAGTACACTGACCTCTGTGCGGACTCTGTCGATCACGGCCTCGTCGCCCATGTTGGCGATAACATCGCAAATCAGCTCAGCCACCCTGGCCGCTTCCGCTTCCTTGAAACC
>JAJRTU010000034.1 GCA_024278135.1 Gammaproteobacteria bacterium | reverse complement strand
CGTTTGAAAAATCTCCTAAGGCCCATAGTGATAAGTTTTACCGCAGGTCAAAAAGCGCGGTATTATAACTGAATATTGTCAAATGGAAGTGTTAGAATGCGTACAGGAAGTATACTTTTTTTGTGCGGTATCGTCTTGTTACTGCACAGTCCGGCGCTGCCGCCATTTTACCTGGTTTATCTATTGCCACTGTGCCTGTACCTGGGGTTTCGGGTGCCCGTACTGCTCTGGCCGATGTACTTCGTTTGTGGGCTGTTATGGGCCCTGCTGCGTGCTGATATTATACTGCAGAATAATCTTTCGCCTGTACTGGAAGGCCGACATCTCACCATAGAAGGCAGGATTGCGTCCCTGCCGACAGATTTGCAGGACGGGCGGCGATTTGTCTTTAAAGTGGACAAACTGGTGGATGAGCAGGGCCAGGAGCATGCTCATCCCGGCACAGTCCGCCTCAGTTGGTATGCTGCCGATGTGCCACTGATTCCGGGAGAATACTGGCGTTTGCGCGTTAAACTAAAGCAGCCTCATGGCTTTATGAATCCAGGCGGATTCGATTACGAAGCCTGGTTGTTTCAACAGGGCATCAGGGCGACAGGCTATGTCAACAACAAAACCGGAAATGTGCGTCTACAGCGGGGCGATGCTTATAATTTGAATCGTATCCGTTACATCATGCGTGAAAAACTGGGTCGAGTGTTAAATTTCCATAGTAGCGCCAGCCTGATTCCAGCCCTGGTACTGGGTGAGCGCAGTACCATCCGCAGTGAACAGTGGCAGATACTGACAGCAACGGGAACCAATCATCTGCTGGCGATCTCCGGTCTGCATATCGGCCTGGTGGCCGGCTTTATCTACTTCCTGACAAGGTGGCTATGGCCCCTGGCAGGGGTGACAGCTCTGCTCATTCCCTCTCCCAAAGTGGCGGCACTGGCCGCTATGTTTGCCGCACTGTGCTATGCGGCGATGGCCGGGTTTTCCGTACCCACTCAGCGAGCCCTGATTATGTTGACGGTATTACTGGCAACGACTTTGATGTCGCGCAAAGTGGCTGCGTCTTCGATTATTTCACTGGCCCTGTTACTGGTGCTCATCATCGATCCTTTTGCGCCACTCTCTGCCGGTTTCTGGTTATCCTTTTCCGCCGTTATCGTCATTACTTTCGGCATGTCCGCCCGTATCGATACCGGCGGTTTCTGGTGGCGCTGGGGCAGGGTGCAATATCTGGTGGCGCTGGGGCTTTTGCCCCTGTTAGTGCTCTGGTTTCAGAAAATACCGCTGTTAAGTATTGCAGCCAACTTGCTGGTCGTGCCCTGGGTCAGTTTTATCACCGTGCCGCTGGTGTTGCTGGGCAGCACGGCTTTGTGGATCAATAATGATATTGCCGTCTACCTGTTGCAGATGGCGACGAAAAGTATCGATTTATTCTGGCCCTTGCTGGAATGGCTGGCGGACCTTGATTTCAGTGTACTGGTCCTTGGCCGACCCTCTTTGTTGGCGCTGATCGCCGCCATCATTGGCGTGACATTGCTGTTAATGCCCAGAGGTATCCCCGGCAGGTGGCTCGGACTGATCTGGCTGTTACCCCTGTTTTTTCCTTTACAGGACAGGGTCGAACCCGGTGAGGCACGATTGACCTTGCTGGATGTCGGGCAGGGACTGGCAGCGGTGCTTGAGACTCGTCACCACGTCCTGCTTTACGACACCGGGCCACGTTACAGCCGTCGTTTTGATGCAGGAAGTGCCGTGATTATCCCGTTTTTACGGCACAGGAACATCAATCATATTGATTTGCTGGTGCAAAGCCATGGTGATAATGACCATATCGGCGGCCTGCCGGCCATATTAAAAGCATTACCCGTCGCCAGGATACTGAGCAGTGTTTCCGATCAGATTGAGCATGATCGTGTCCGGGACTGTCGGCGTGGGCAGGCCTGGTCCTGGGATGGTCTGCGTTTTGAGGTCCTGTATCCTGACAGTAATAGTCAGCTATCGGGTAATGATCGTTCCTGTATACTCAAAGTCAGTAACGGGGACAGGGCTGTTTTATTCACGGGCGATATAGAGGCCAGAGCGGAACAGCTGATTTTACAACGGGATGAGGATAAACTCGCATCGACAATCCTGTTGGCACCGCATCATGGAAGTTTGAGTTCGTCGACGCCTGAATTCATCAGTGCAGTGAACCCTGAATACGTACTGTTTCCGGTAGGTTATCGAAATCGCTTCGGCTTCCCAAAAAAGGATATAATTCGGCGTTATCAGGAACGTGATATAAGTAGACTGGATACAGCCCGACACGGTGCCATTGAGATACGTATCGGGCCGGATAGTCTAATAATCAGACGTCATCGCCAGTATGCACAGCGTTTCTGGCATGTGACGCACTAGGAGCCTGTCGGGTTTAGATGTCCGTCGCGAGGGAAAGTCCAGTTTGAGTCATTTTATACGCAATTTTGAGGAGAATAGTGGTTTTCTTTAACGAAAAATTGCATATAAAATAGCCAAACCTGGCTTTCCCGCAACAGGACATCTAAACCCGACAGGCTCCCAGCAATTCAATAATTAAGGGGTATAAGGTGCTTGAATTAATCAAGGCTGGTGGCTTCATTATGTGGCCGATTCTATTATGTTCAGTCATTGCGCTGGCCATTGCGGCGGAACGCTTCTGGTCCCTGCAATCAAAGCGGGTAACACCGAAGAATCTGGTGGCCCAGGTCTGGCAATGGGACAAAGTGGGGCATCTGGATGCCAAGCGCATTCAGGATCTGCGTGTCGCTTCTCCCCTGGGGAGGGTCCTGGCAGCCGGTCTGGTGAACCGGCAACATCAGCGGGAAGTGATGAAAGAAAGCATTGAGGAAGTGGGAAGGCATGTGGCTCATGAGCTGGAACGATTTCTCAATACACTCGGAACTATCGCGTCCATCACACCGTTGTTGGGCTTGCTGGGGACGGTGATCGGTATGATTAAAGTCTTTGCCGTGATCACCACACAGGGTGTCGGTGATCCCGCCGTACTGGCTGAAGGTATCTCGGAGGCTTTGATTACCACTGCCGCCGGCTTGACTGTCGCTATTCCTTCGTTGATGTTTCATCGTTATTTTCGTGGCCGGGTGGATGAGTTGATTGTCTCTATGGAGCAGGAGGCATTAAAAATGGTGGAAGTCATGCATGGACAACGGGAGACAGAACACGAAAGCGGGGCTGCCGAATGAACCTGCGCTCGCAACGTCGGGATGATGTGGACCTGAATATTACGCCACTCATCGATGTGGTTTTCCTGCTGTTAATCTTTTTTATGGTCTCCACCACGTTTGAGAGGGAATCTGAGATCAATATCACTCTGCCGGAGGCCAGCGAGGAATATACCGAGACAAAACTGGATAGCATAGAAATTGCTGTTGACGCGGAAGGGCGGGTGTATGTTAACGAGCAGTCTTTGGTGAATTCACAGCTAAGCACTATTCGTGAAGCCATGCGGGATGCGATGCATGATCTGGATGATCCGCCGGTAGTGATCAGCGCTGATGCAAAAGCGACATACCAGTTGGTAGTAAAAGTGATGGATGCAGCACGTCAACTGGGATTGGTCAGAATTACCTTTGCCACTCAGGAGATTGAGGACGAGGATGAATAGTTTGTGACAGGCCGACCGGGTTGCTTATGCTGACACCGCAATTTCTGCATCGACTCTGGTATACCAGGCACCCTCTAAGTTATTTGTTATTGCCCCTGAGTTGGCTGTTTTCTGCATTTGTTGCAATACGCAGGTTTGCCCATGTTGCCGGGTTGTTACCGGTACAAAGGGTGTCTGTTCCGGTGATTGTGGTCGGGAATATTACAGTCGGTGGAACCGGTAAGACTCCCCTTATTATCTGGCTGACCGGTTTTCTGCAACATCTGGGTATGCGCCCGGGTATCATCAGCCGGGGCTATGGCGGAGGCACGAGGCATTGGCCACAGCAGGTACGGGCAGACAGCAATCCTGCTCTGGTAGGCGATGAGCCGGTACTTATTGCCCAAAGGACGGGTTGTCCGGTGGCAGTATCCCCTGATCGCTATGTCGCTGCGAAAGAATTACTTGAACATACCGACTGTAATATTTTGTTATGTGATGATGGTCTGCAACATCTGAGTCTGTACAGAGATATCGAAATTGCCGTTATTGATGGTGATCGTCGTTTCGGCAATGGACATTGTCTGCCGGCCGGGCCACTACGTGAGTCAGTAGGGCAGTTGCAGAAGGTGGATATGATTGTTGGTAACGGTAAAGCGGGCAAAAACGAATTTCTGATGGAATACCGTTCTTTGGGCCTTTTTGCACTGAAAGATGAGGCCAAACAACTGGCGTTTGAATCATTGCGGGGAAAGGCCGTGCACGCTGTGGCAGGCATAGGCAACCCACAGCGTTTCTTTTCCTGTTTGCGCCGCCAGGGGCTCAGAGTGATTAAGCATGAATTTCCGGATCATTACAGCTATCGGGCAGGGGATCTGATGTTTGCAGATGATATTCCTGTCGTGATGACGGAAAAAGATGCGGTAAAATGCAGGGAACTGGCGAATGAAAATTGCTGGTATTTAAAGATTGATGTTGAAATGAGCAAGACCTTTGAACATAGATTAAACCTATTACTGAAGGAATTACATGATGGATAAAAAACTACTCGAGATTCTGGTATGTCCGGTGACAAAGGGGCCATTAATTTATGATAAGGCGAACCAGGAGCTGATTTCCCGATCAGCAAAGCTTGCTTATCCGATACGGGATGAGATACCGGTCATGCTGGAAAATGAGGCACGGTCCTTGAGCGATGAAGAGCTGGAGAAATATAAAGGGTGAGCTTTCCCTTTCAGGTTGTTATTCCCTCGCGCTATGGGGCCAGCCGACTGCCAGGTAAAGCATTGTTGAATATAGGTGATACTACATTGCTTCAACATGTCTATGATGCCGCACGCCGCAGTCAGGCTGAGAGGGTAATAATAGCCACCGATGATGCGCGTATAGAAAATCTGGCGCGTTCTTTCGGCGCAGAGGTCATCATGACATCGATAGAACACCGATCAGGGACTGATCGTATCAGCGAGGTGATCAATCTGGAGAAAACAGCAGATGACATGATCATTGTCAATGTTCAGGGCGATGAGTTTGCCTTGCCCCCCGCGCTCATTGATCAGCTCGCAAAGGCATTGCATGACAACCCGGATAAACAGATGGCGACATTATGTGAAAAGATCACGGAAATTGAGGATCTGAGTAATCCGAATGTGGTCAAGATGCTTAACGATAAAAATAATAATGCTGTCTATTTCAGTCGTTCTCTCATTCCCTGGCAAGAGAAAGTGGGGAAAATCGAAGAGCTTGCCGGCCCGGTTTATCGGCATATCGGCATCTATGCTTACCGGGCCGCTTTCCTGCGACAATTTTCGGAACTTGGTCCCTGCCCACTGGAAGAAAGCGAAAGGCTGGAACAATTACGTGCAATTTATCATGGCTTCATCATCCACGTGGAGGAAGCCTGTGCGCAATGCGGAATGGGTATTGATACCGTTGAAGATCTGGAAAAAGCCCGCTTACTGTGTAACAACACGTAAACTGTTGCGTTGAGGCGAAACATGAGTCGGAAGCGTAAGGTGTTTTTATTGCTGCTGCCGCCGGTATTATGGGTATTGGCCATGCTTGCCTATCTGTATCAAACAAGTCAGCTTGAGGCAGGTCTGCATCCCATTGATGGCCTAACTTATGGCTCGGGTGGCAATCTTCTACGTATTGGGTTCAGCCGGTCCATCGAGAATGAGCTGAGCACGAACGTCATTACTGTAAGGGATGTGAATGATGAAATTGTGTTTCGCAATACAATACAACTGGATCATGATTTATATGGCAGGAGTATTGTGAAGGCCATGCAGATGGATAGCGATCCTGAACTGGAGATTCTTGCCTGGGGGGATAATGTAAGGGTAGGGGAAAGTTTTATTCTGGACTATGTCAATGGACAGGTTCGCATGAGGGATTATGACAAAGCGCCTGAGCAGGTTAAGAGATTTGTTCAGCAGTATCGAAATAGTGGCAACGAAGCCGGCGTGTTCATTGGACTACTGGTTTTGACTACACCGCTTTACTACCTGATTTTATTTCTGGTATGGCTGATTGGGCGGCTTTCCGGAAAAAGCCGAAATCAACAGCAAGCTGAGTCTACTGACAAGGCCCTCTAGACACCATAAAGAATAAATATGATGGAAAATCTTATGAGAGAACTAACGATTACGGAAGGTGATGCGGCCTTTGCTCAGATCATAAGGGGTCATTTCGACAATGACTTTATCGCCGGTAAGGATACGGATGTAGTGCTTACGCATTTTACCGGAGATATGGGCGGTAATAATATGTCCATTTTCCAGTTCAACGCGAAACATGGTATTGGGTAGAGTTTCAACAACAGTACCCTCCATTTCTATCTGGTCTTCTTTTGCCATCACTTATTCGCTAGTTTTTAAAAGATGCGCATTTTGCCTTAAAACATATCAACAGGCAAAGCTTCTTATTCGCGTTCGCCCTCTGGATCCCGAAACCAGTCATTATGGAGGTAATACTCCAGGGGTTGATATTCGTTTTTATAACGCATCTTTTTGCAGTCCTCTATCCAGTAACCAAGATACAGGGAGCGTAGTCCCCGTTTTCGAGCTTCTTCGATCTGGAACAGGACGGCAAAACGCCCCAGGCTTCTGTACGCATAGTCTGGATCGAAGAAGGTATAGACTGCGGATAGCGCATTATCCATGATATCGACGACGGCCACGGCTACCAATGTATTGTCTTTGTGCAAGCGCATTTCGTAGAAGACAGTTTCTGTCCAGGTGGCTGTGAGGAATTGCATGTAAGTGTCAGGGCTGGGGTTATCCATACCTCCGCCGACGTGTCTGCATTGCAGATATTTTTCGTAAAGGGCGTAGTGTTCCGCATTAAACACGGGCTCGCGTTTGTTAATCAGCAGGTCCTGGTTTTGCTTCCAGCTGCGTTTCTGATTTCGCGAAGGCCTGAACTCCCTGACCGGAACACGCACCGGTATACAGGAGGTGCAATGATCGCAGTGGGGGATGTACAGATGTTCGCCGCTACGGCGAAAACCGCAATCAGCCAGAGCGGAATACAGGCGAGAATTTTTTGGGAACCGGGGATCGGCGAACAATGTAATTGCCGCCTGATACGGTAAATAGTTACAGTCATGAGGCGGTGTGGCGTAAAAGCTGAGTTTTTGTGCTGTACTCATGCCGGTACTGTCTGTTCAGGCCACTGGATTCGGGTATCAGGAACACAAAAATTTTTCAGGATGCTGATAAACAATCCCCTCGGCATGGGGATGGCGCCCAGACTATGCAGGTGTTTTGAATAGACCTGGCAATCAATCAGTCTGAACCCCATTTCATCAAGGGTTTGAGAAAGATACACCAGCGCCACTTTGGATGCGTCCGTTTTAATACTGAACATAGATTCGCCGAAAAACACCTTGCCGATGACAACACCGTAGAGGCCGCCAACGAGTTCCGAATCTTGCCAGCATTCAACAGAGACGGCCTGGCCCTTGTGGTGCAATGCAAGATAGGCCTGCAACATATTGCCTGTTATCCAGGTGCCGGGGGTGTTGTCACGAGGTTGGGCACAGGCTTGAATCACTTTTTCAAAGGCTTTGTTAAAGCTGAGTTGATAAAAGCCCTTCCTGATTGTTTTACGAAGACTTCTGGATATTTTTATATTGCCGGGTTCCAGCACGCAGCGTGGGTCCGGTGACCACCAGAGGATGGGCTGGCCTTCACTATACCAGGGAAAGATTCCTCGTTGATAAGCGCATAACAATCGTTCAGGACTTAAATCACCGCCAATGGCGAGTAAACCATCGGGATCCCGTAATGCGGAGCTTACCTGGGGAAAGTCAGGGGCGATGACATTGTCTGCCACCCAGTAGAGCTGATTATCAGTTGACTGGCCTTTACCGATGTAGGTCATGTTGTTGATTTGTAGGCTAAGTGCTTGTTTAGATTGTCAATATAGCAGTCTATTTCTCTCGTTTCACGAACTAAAAAGTCATCGACGCTGCTGCGAAATCCCGCGTGTTGAATCCAGTGACAGGACCAGGTCGCCACGGGGTCAAAGCCGCGACTGAGCTTGTGCTCCCCCTGTACACCGGCGTCAAGTGTCTGTAAGCCATTGTTAATACAATAGTCTATTGTCTGGTAGTAGCACAACTCAAAATGCAAAAAGGGTAATTCTCTGTTACAGCCCCAGTGCCGCCCGTAAAAAGTATCTTCACCGAGCATGGCAAATGCCCCCGCAATATATTCACCTTTTTGCCTGGCGAGTATTAACAAGGTGGAAGCGGGGAGTTTCCTGCTAAGCAACTTGAAAAAATCCAGCGTCAGACGCGGGTTGCCCCAGCGGCGATGGAAGGTGGAGCAATAAAAGTTGTAAAAACAGTGCCACTGTTCATCACTGATCCGGGCCCCGCTGAGAACTTCCACTTCCACACCGGCAGCCGACACCAGTCGGCGTTCACGCCTGATTTGCTTACGTTTTTTTCCTGTGAGCATATCGAGAAAATCCTGAAAATCGCGATAGCCTTGATTATGCCAATGAAATTGAAGCCCTTTTCTTTTTAACAACTGATGACTGGAGAAGGCAGCAATATCCTCGTCGTTCGGAAACAGGCAATGAAATGATGAGATGTTTGCCGATTCAAGCGAGTCGAGTAAGTATCGGATAATGGCCTGATGAAGTTGAGTCTTGTTGATAGAGTCCTTCTCCACCAGCAGGCGTTGACCACGTACCGGTGTGAAGGGGATGGCAGATACCAGCTTTGGATAATAGGCGCCTCCAGCGCGTTCATAGGCATCAGCCCAGGCCCAGTCAAAGACAAATTCACCGTAGGAATTGCTCCTGAAATACAGCGGGAGTGCGGCTACCAGTTGATGATCGAGCTCGACAGTGATGTGCCTGGGGAACCAGCCTTCCGGCTCAAGACATCCCGTGGATTCCAGACCGTATAGAAATTCGTGGCTAAGGAAGGGATTCTGCTGACTGTTGAGGCGGTTCCATTGTGCCGGAGCGACGTCAGCCAGGCTATCCTGATGTTTTATAATAAGTTTAGCGGGCGACACTACACAGATTATTTTTTACGGGATAGACAGACAATTTTTTGCTGAGTAGTTAAGACTTAATTTGATTTCATCGGGATGACATTCACCCCCTCTCCGAGAGCCGCTGAGACCGCACGCTTGGAGCCACTGAGTGAGAATAGTGTTTCCCGATAATCACCTTGTTCGAGCAAAAAACGAAAACGTAGTACGACACCATTCATCACACCCGCTATAGCCGAAGAATTGACTTGCCCGTTTTCCACGTAACCGAGAATAAATTCTGCCCAGGTATCGCCGGCAAGGCAGGGAGCATCGTTAATAGACCGGTTTCGCGGCTGGCCGCTATCTATTTGAAAAGTCGGGCAAAAATTATCGGGAAAGCGTATTAAACCCTGAGTCAGGGTAAATCTGCCTCTAACCGCATCAACAGAGTCTTTATAGATTTCCAGCGTGTAGCCTTTTTCATTTTTAATAATGGCGACGCTGGTGATGACATTGGCGTCCAGATCGTTATGGGTAATAATATTCCATTCGGCGGCAGCGGTAACAGGGAAAACGGGAGTCAGGTAGCACAGAATGAAGGCAGGCAGAAGCGACAGGGCCTTGCCTCGTGAAAATAAGGGACGTTGAATAAACGCAGTGTTCATGATTCAAAGTTAGACACAGGATTTCAGCTTATGTCATATGGATGAGCAAAACTTATCACAGCTTACATCAGAAATCACAGGAAAAAGTACATTTAAAACACATGCTTGGCGCTGATAACACGCCGTGAGTCTGTCCAGCAGGACTAATTCGACTCTTCACCTTTGGTATAGACGGGAAAAGGCATCACATTTTCACCGTTGCCGGTATTTTCCGTGATTTTTGCCGTTCCCTGCTTGTTGACCTCATCAATACGGATGACAGAATGCATGGGGATATAGGTGCGGGTGACGTCACTGAATTCTGATTTCAGATTTTCTTCCGTGGGATCCAGCACGACGGTCGTCTTTTCACCAAATACGAGTTTTTCAATCTCGATAAAACCGAACATGGCACCCTGGTGCACACTTTTGGCGTAGATCTCGTAGATTTTACCCTGATTGTGAAAAATAACCTTGTACAAGGTTTTTTTAGGCATATTGGCTCCTCATAATGCTGCGCGATTCTACCATAAATATCACATATTTATAGCTTCAGAGCTCGTCGGGGCCAGGTGTTGTCGGATAAAATTTTCTATGCCGTCGGTATAGCGTGATCCGCTGAGCAGAAAACCATCATTATGCCCCCCCTGGATTGTCAGAAATGATTTGGGCGGCCTGGCGCGTTCGTACAGTTTCCGGCCGAACGCATAGGGAACCAGCTTGTCTTCAGGACTGTGTATAAATAAAATCGGACACTTGATCTGGTCTATCCGCTCTAAATTCGGGTAATGGATTCTACCCATCCATCTAATGGGTAAATAGGGATACATCAATGAGGCCATATCAGGAATCGAGGTGAACGTGGACTCCAGGATAAGAGCAGCGGGGGGATGCTTGCGGGCCAGCCAGGTGGCGATACCGCCGCCCAGAGAGCGACCAAAAATAATGATATTTTGTGCCGAAAGCTGCTGCTCCGAAATGAGGTAATCCCAGACAGCTTCAGCATCCCGGTAGGTGCCGGCCTCCGTGGGCGAGCCGCTACTCAGGCCATAACCGCGGTAGTCGATGATGACCACCGACAGTCCCAGCTGATGGAAAATGCGCAGGGAATCCAGACGATGAGAAATGTTGCCCGCATTGCCATGTAAGAAGATCAGCGTGTATAGGGAGTCGGGCCTGGGAATGTACCAGCCATGGATGCTGACCTTATCACTGGTATTGAGGAGTATCTGCTCAAAATCCATACCCGCATCAGCGGGAGAAAGCAGCAGCTTCGGGTCTGGAAAATAGACAAAACGTGCCTGGAAGATATAAATGAGCATGACCAGGATTAACCAGACACTAATCAGGATGAAAGCGAGAGAAGAAAGCATCTGTTTTAGAATTGACATTTGTCAGTGAACAGGAAAATTATCAATAAGACCCGACCTTAATCTGTAAGATGGGCCTATACTCTGATTCAGCATGTAAAAGTAGCCATAAAGACACTGTAATGTAGTATGTTAAATGATACAATTCTTTCTTAATAAACATAACCCTATGAAATACTTTGTCTAAACAGGTTTAACTGTGTCACAGGCTTCCAAGAAACGAAAAAATTCAGCCCTTTCAGGCGGAGAGATGCTGCGTAACCTGAAGGAAATCAGCTTTATCGCGCTTGCCGCCATGGCCACCTTTCTGTCAATTGCCCTGCTCAGCTACCATCCGGCCGATCCCGGCTGGTCCCAGGCGGTGTCCACTGATGAAATACATAATCACGCCGGGGTGGTGGGTGCCTGGATCGCCAATATTCTATTGTATTTATTCGGTTACCTGGGATATTTGTTCCCCTTGTTCCTGGCCTTTGACGGCTGGCGATTATTCAAGTCCCGCCATGAACAAATACCGCTGAATCATCTGCAACTGGCCCTGCGTCTCGTGGGGTTTTTTCTGCTGCTGGCCGGGGCATGTGGACTGGCATGGTTACATTTCAGATCCAGCATCTGGTTGCCTCATGAACTAAGAGGCGCCGGCGGTATTTTTGGCGATGCGATGGGCTCCGCTCTAAAGCTTGTTTTCGGTGATTTGGGAAGCACACTGGTGATGCTGGCCATGTTTCTCATCGGTGTCACCTTGTACGCCGGATTATCCTGGCTGTGGTTGATGGATACTACCGGTAGATTGACCCTGGAACTCATCAGCCGCACATCCATACTCATCAGTGATCTGCGGGACAAAGCTGAAGGGCGACGGGTCAGACGCGAGCGGGAAACAGTGGTGAAAGAAGAACAGGAAAAGGTCGAACATCGATTGCCACCCAAAATTGAGCCGGTGATCAGAGAAATTGAAACGGGAACGCGGGTGGAGCACGAGAAACAGACACAGATGTTTGTCATGCCGGCAGATGCCGCCTTGCCGCCGCTGGACTTGCTGGATGAGCCGAAGCCGCATACTGGCGGTTATTCCCGTGAGGCTTTGGAGGCCATGTCACGATTGCTGGAACTTAAGCTGAAGGATTTCGGTGTCGCGGTCGAAGTGGTGGCAGTACATCCCGGGCCGGTGATTACGCGCTTTGAACTTGAACCCGCGCCAGGGGTAAAAGGTGCTCAAATAGCCAATTTATCCAAGGATCTGGCGCGCTCACTGTCTGTGGTCAGTGTACGGGTGGTCGATGTGATTCCAGGTAAATCGGTAATCGGTATCGAGATCCCCAACGAACACCGGGAACTGGTGACGCTGGGGGAGATCCTGAATTCAAAAGAATACGAATCCGTCAAATCCAATATGGCCCTGGCCCTGGGTAAGGATATTAGCGGTAATCCGGTGGTGACAGATTTGAGTAAGATGCCACACCTGCTGGTCGCCGGGACGACGGGTTCAGGGAAATCGGTGGCACTGAATGCCATGATCCTCAGTATTCTCTACAAGGCCACAGCCAGAGATACGCGGCTGATAATGATTGATCCGAAAATGCTTGAGTTATCGGTTTATGAAGGCATTCCCCATCTGTTAACGCCGGTAGTGACCGATATGAAAGAGGCGGCCAATGCCCTGCGCTGGTGTGTTGCAGAGATGGAACGACGCTACAAACTGATGTCAGTACTGGGCGTACGCAATATCGGTGGCTTTAACCGTAAGGTGAAAGAAGCGGCAGAGCGCGGCCAGCCCCTGCTGGATCCCATTTATAAACCTGTCAGTGAAGAAGACAGTGCACCGGAGCTGGAAGAACTGCCCTATATTATCGTTATCGTTGATGAGCTCGCTGACATGATGATGACGGTGGGCAAGAAGGTGGAAGAACTGATTGCCCGCCTGGCGCAAAAGGCGAGGGCAGCCGGGATCCACCTGGTGTTGGCGACACAACGTCCTTCGGTGGATGTGATAACGGGTCTGATTAAGGCCAATGTACCCTGCCGTATTGCTTTTCAGGTCTCCTCCAAGGTGGACTCGCGTACCATTCTGGACCAGATGGGGGCGGAAACCCTGCTGGGTCATGGTGATATGCTGTATCTGCCGGCGGGTACCAGCATTCCGGAACGTGTGCATGGTGCTTTTGTCGATGATCACGAAGTACATAAGGTGGTGGAAAACCTGAAAAGCCGGGGCGAGCCGGATTATCTGGATGAAATTATACGTGGCCCCAGTGAAGGTGGTGCTGAGGCCATCCCCGGTCTGGAAACGGCTTCAGAGGCGAGCGATCCGCTGTATGATGAAGCAGTGCGCATTGTGACGGAGTCCAGGAAAGCCTCGATCTCCTATATACAACGACGTTTGAAAATTGGCTATAACCGGGCCGCCAGAATGGTGGAGGAGATGGAAAGCAGTGGTCTGGTCGGGCCACTGGGTTCGAATGGCAGTCGTGAGGTGTTGGCCGGGCCGCCGCCCCCGGTGGACTAGTGGAAGGTGAAAGGTGAAAAGAAACAGTGTTGAAGTGCTGAGGAAGGGCCTGACAGGAAAAATCCTTTCTGTTTTTGTTTTTTTGCTTTTCTCTGTCATGCAGGCGAACAATGTGCATGCCAATGACAGTGCCAATCAACTGGAAAAATTCCTGGAAGGGCTGGAGACTTACAGTGCCGCATTTGAACAGATATTGCTTAATCAATATGGAGAAGAACTGGAAAAGTCGGTCGGCGTAATGTATTTACGTCGTCCCGGAATGTTCCATTGGGCTTATTGGGAGCCTTATGTTCAGTATCTCATCAGTGATGGCGTGACCTTGTGGATTTATGATGAAGACCTGGAACAGGTTACTGTCAGAGATGTTTCCAATATCATTGAAGATTCCCCTGCCGCTATACTCGGTGGCGAGATAGATATTGACGCACACTATATCGTGATTGAGGGGCCGGCCGACAGTCACTGGCTGGAGTTGACACCACGGGATGTGGATTCACAGTACAGTACTATTCGTCTGAGTTTTGAGCAGGGTCAGCTCAGCAGCATGATATTGTTTGACAACCTTGGTCAGACAACGCAAATAAAATTGCTGGATACAAAACGTAACAATCCACTGAACATCGAACTCTTCCAGTTTAGTATACCTGAGGGTGTAGACGTCATTGATACCCGGCAATAAGCATTGAAAGAGTACAGCGCAGACAATGTCTGAGTCCGAAGCATTTCGGCCCTTGCCGGATCGTATGCGTCCCCGATCCCTGGCGGACTTTGCGGGTCAGGCGCATTTGCTGGCTGAAGGTAAGCCGCTACAGACCGCCATCGAATCGGGTCGTCTGCATTCGATGGTATTTTGGGGACCGCCGGGTAGCGGTAAAACCACTCTGGCAAAGATCATTGCGGAATCATGTGACGCACAATTTCTAACGCTTTCTGCCGTACTTTGTGGTGTGAAAGATATTCGCCAGGCCATCGAACAGGCCAGGCAGTTTCGTCAGGTTTACAGCCGGGACACGGTGTTGTTTGTGGATGAAGTGCATCGCTTCAATAAATCTCAGCAGGATGCCTTCCTGCCTTTTGTTGAAGACGGTACAGTGACCTTTATCGGGGCCACAACAGAGAATCCCTCTTTCGAGCTGAACAACGCGCTGCTCTCCAGGGTACGCGTCTATGTATTGAAGTCATTGCTGGCTGAAGACATAGAAAGTGTATTGCATCGTGCTCTGGAAGATCCGGACAGGGGTCTGGGCAAAAGAAAGCTTGATATAGAAGAAGGAGTATTGTCGTTGTTGGCCGGGGCGGTCGATGGTGATGCTCGCCGTGCCCTGAGCTTTCTGGAGATTGCTGCAGATCTGTCTGACAGTGAGCAAATCAGCCTTCAGCTCGTCAGCGAGGTGATGTCAGGTGGAAGTTTGCGACGTTTTGACAAGGGCGGGGAGGCTTTCTACGATCAGATCTCCGCGCTGCATAAAAGTGTACGTGGCAGCGCGCCAGATGCTGCTCTGTACTGGTTTGCGCGGATGCTGGATGGTGGCTGCGATGCGCTTTATATTGCCCGGCGTGTGGTGCGTATGGCCTCGGAGGATATCGGCAATGCCGACCCGCGCGCTTTGCGGCTGGCGCTGGATGCCTGGGATGTGCAGGAGCGACTGGGCTCACCGGAAGGAGAACTGGCCATCGCCCAGGCCATTGTTTTTCTTGCCTGTGCGCCAAAGAGCAACGCTGT